>JALWMA010000063.1 GCA_027081015.1 Campylobacterales bacterium
ACGGATCGTCGCCGGTATGGAGCGCGAGGTTCAGGCTATCGTAGGGCGGCCGGCTCACCCCGCCGCGGCGATCTGTGAAGGTCCACCCTATCTTCACAGCCGTTTTGCGGAGTCGAGTCTGCTTCTGGAGTACTCTACGGCGTTGCCGTCCACTATCCACGCCTCCACTACATCTTTTGCCAGTCGCAGGCCGTCGAACTCACCGTAAGAGCCTATCCGCATACGCCATGCGGTCCGCATGAAGCCCCCTTTTTTCAGCGGCCTCACCCTGTCGCTGCTCGTAACCTCGACTATCTCCCCGTCTGCAGATGTGACGAAGGTCACCGTCGCGCTTATGTTGCCGTCGTGTATCGTGGCCTCCGTTCTGCTCCCGTCGACGGCCCTGTACTCGATAGACGGCAGTTCGAGCAGAGCGGGGTTGTAGACGCTGTATGCGAGAAGACGGGCAAGCTCCGAGCGGGCAAACTCCTCCCCGCTAACCTCTCCGGTGGGTATGATGCCGAAAAGCAGCATCTGCATCGAGGAGCGGCCGGCATGGTATGTCTCGAGCGCGTTGAACGTAACGATCGGATTGGTGTCGAGTTTTACCGCCCACATCATATCGGCCGAGGGTCTGAGCAGTGCCAGCGAGTGCATCTTCGCCCATTTTGAAGAGGGGCCGCTTCTATACTCCCCTTCAAGCTGCACGGCTATGCTCTTGTAGGGATGCTCTCTTAGTCCGCTTTTTTCGATATGTCTTTTTATATTTTCGATAGCCGGAACAGTCGGGTTTGGGGTGGTATTGTTGTCGACGAAAGATTTGGCCAGCGTCTTTACCGTGGCCTCGAAACTCGCCTGCCCGTACCAGATGAATCCGATATTGGCCAGCACCAGAATCACGATTACTGCTGCGATTTTTTTCAATATGCCCAAAGTATACCTTTATGGTGATATTTATGCTGCGCTTCCGCGAAGTTTTGAAATTATACCATCCCGACGGGGCGTTTACCTTCCGTTTACGATTCGTTGTCGGGCGTTTACCGTGGGGCCTATAGAATACAGGTTGAGAAACCGGCTCTTCGGCAGGCCCTGCAAGACAACATTTTGCTCCTCCTTTCAGACTGCCTGTGGTTCAGCTATGCAAGACCTTCCAAGATTTACAGCAGCCTTGCAGGGCCTGCCGAAGAGCCGGGTAAAATAGATATTGCAGGAGAGAGAAAATATGAAAAAGACGATAGTTCTATCCGCCGTTTTGGCGGCTGCCCTAATGGCCGGCGGCGTCGAGTTCAAACAGGCGCCTTCGGCGGAGCGTGTCATGCCCGAATCGGGAAAGATACTCTCTTTCAACGAAGCGATAAAGGATGCGAGGGAGTGGGTTGTAAACATATCGGCGAAAAGACGGGTGCGCCAAAACATTCCATCCGCGTTCATGGACCCCTTTTTCAGACAGTTTTTCAATATGCCGTTCGGTCAGGCGATGCCGAGAGAGAGGATACAGCACTCACTGGGGTCGGGCGTCATCATAACGAGTGACGGATATATAGTTACGAACAACCATGTGGTGGCGGATGCCGATGAGGTCCACGTAACGCTTCCTGGCAGCACGAAAGATTACAGCGCCAAAGTGGTCGGAACCGATCCGAAAAGCGATATAGCCGTCATAAAGATCGATGCCGAGGGGCTTCCGGCCGCTACAATGGGTGACTCCGACGCGCTGAAGACGGGAGATCTCGTTTTTGCCATAGGAAATCCGTTCGGTGTCGGCGAGAGTGTGAGCCAGGGGATTGTATCGGCACTGGGAAAAGATAGCGTCGGCATAAACCAGTATGAGAACTTCATACAGACGGATGCCGCCATAAACCCCGGGAACAGCGGCGGGGCGCTTGTAGACAGCCGAGGCGTGCTGATAGGGATAAACAGCGCCATAATAACAAGAAGCGGGGCAAACAACGGTATCGGCTTCGCGATTCCTGTCAATATGGTCAAACGTGTCGCTACACAGCTGATAGAGCACGGCAAGGTCGACTACGGATATCTCGGCGTCAGCATCAGCGACCTTACGCCGCAGCTGCAGAAGGTGTATAGAAACAAGGAGGGGGCGGTAGTCCTGAATGTAGACAAAGATACGCCTGCGCAGAAGGCGGGGCTGAAACGGGGTGATCTCATCATAAGGGTAGACGATCAGGAGATCAAAGATGCCAGCGACCTCAAAAACGCGATCGGCTCGATTCCTCCGGGAAGGGTCGTGGAGTTGACTTTTGAGCGAAACAAGAAGATCGAGAGGGTGAAGGTGAAGCTTGCCCACTTCCCCGAAAACAGCATCAAAAGCGGAGGTGACGGCGGTTTCGTGGACGGGCTCGAGTTGAGCAACATAACCGAGCGTATGCGCAGGCAGATGGGTATTCCCGATGATATAGAAGGGGTTATCGTAACGGAGGTCAAGCCGGAGAGCCCTGCCGATAAAGCGGGATTTATGGCCGGAGATATTATCATTCAGATAGAAGATACGATGATAAAACGGGTAGGCGATATAGAAAAAGCTATGAAGAAGTACCCCGGTGACAAGAGGGTGTATGTAAACAGAAGAGGGATGATAAGGATACTGGTCGTCCGATAGGAGATAGCATGGCCAAAGTTCTGATGATCGAAGATGATGAAGAGCTCGCGGAGATTCTTAGCGAGTATCTTCACCGTTTCAATATAGAGACGATAAACGTACCCGACCCTTTTTTGGGGCTGAGCGAGCTGGAAACCCACGAGTTCGATCTTGTCATCCTCGATCTCAGCCTTCCGGGGATGGACGGCCTGGAGGTGTGCGAACAGATACGGAAAAGGAGCGACGTTCCCATCGTTATCTCTTCGGCGAGAAGCGACCTGACGGACAAGATAGTCGGTCTTGAGAAGGGGGCCGACGACTACCTGCCGAAGCCATACGACCCGAGGGAGCTGGTAGCGAGGATAAAGAGTATTCTCAGGCGCATCGGGCGCGACGGCCATCGCGGCGAAGATGAGAAAAAAGAGGCCGATCTTCGTATCGACAGCGATACGAAGATGATATATTTCAAAAACGAGCCGCTCCATCTTACGGCGGCCGAGTACGGCATTCTCTCCTACATGCTCGAACATGCCAACGAGGTCGTTTCGAGAGAAGATCTTATCTACAGCGTAGATGCGATACATGAAGAGAGCTCGCTAAAAAGCATAGACGTGATCATAAGCCGGATACGCCACAAGCTCTCCGACAACCCGAAACATCCGCGCTACATACGCTCCGTCCGCGGCCTGGGGTATCGACTGACCCCATGAGACGAGTATCGATATTTCTCTTCATTACGGCGATATTCATAATAGCGA
Source organism: Campylobacterales bacterium (assembly GCA_027081015.1). GTDB lineage: Bacteria > Campylobacterota > Campylobacteria > Campylobacterales > Hydrogenimonadaceae > Hydrogenimonas. The sequence goes on from JALWMA010000063.1 coordinate 3,334, forward strand.
TTCTTGCCGCGGGGACCGCTTTTTACTTCTATTCGGTCGGAGACAGGTACCGCCACTCGCAGATGATGGTTCAGCGCAACATACTTTTTGCGCAGAATATCCTGCTCCGAATGGAGCGCAGTACAATACCGGGAGAGATCGAAGAGGCGGCGTTGAAGTACGGTATGAAGTGGATAAAAGAGCGTAAAGAGGGGGTGCGGCTGCTGAAAGGGGCCAAGCTTCTCGGCCGCCAGCCCACCGCATTTGGCTTTATAGATATGCTTGAAAAGGATGGTAGGATTTACCTGCTTATAAACAGTTTCGGCAGGCTGATACTCTTCGAAGATCTGAAGTTCAAGCCCTACGATCCGAGAGTGGTCTGGATCTACTTCGGGCTTACCACGCTCTTGATCCTCCTAATCTACTGGGCGATATGGCTGAAGCTAAAACCGCTGAAGTCCCTGCAGCGGTGCATCAGAAAGTTCGGAGAGGGGGATCTTGACGTGCACTGCAAAATCGAAGGGAGCGACGAGATAGCGCAGGTTTCGCAGGCGATAGACGAGGCGATTGAGCGGATTAGGGCGCTGATAAGCTCGAGAAACCTCTTTATGAGAAACATCATGCATGAGCTGAAAACCCCTTTGGCGAAAGGCAACTTGATTGTGCAGATGCTGCCCGAATCGAAGCAGAAAGAGAGGCTCGAAAGCATATTCGTACGCCTCGACGGCGCGATCAACGAGTTTTCGACGATAGAGCAGCTGAGCAGCGGCCGCCTTCCGATAGACAAAAGAGCACTCATGATACAGGATATCGTGGATCAGGCTATAGATCTTGCGATGATAGAGAAGAGCAGGGGGGAGTACGAGATAGCCCCTGTGCGCATCGAGGCGGACTTCAAACTCTTCAGCATAGCGCTTAAGAACCTCTTCGACAATGCGATAAAGTACTCACCCGACAGACGCTTCAGGGT
>JALWMA010000064.1 GCA_027081015.1 Campylobacterales bacterium
CCAAAAACCTCCGCACGATTCAGGATGCGGCCGAAGATCTCGCCGGCAGCGACGGCGACCTGACGAAAAGGATACCGGTAATCGGTAAGAACGAAATCGGAGCAGTGGCGCAAAAGATAAACCTCTTCATCGACAAGGTGCACAAGACTGTGGCCGAGGCGAAATCGAACGGAAGCGAAAACTCGTCGGTAGCGGCCGAACTCTCGGCGACGGCACTCGAAATCGGCCGAAGGGCCGAAGATGAAGCGGCCCTCGTGGCGGACACGTCGAAGACCGGGGAGGAGATGTTCGAGGCGCTGCAGAAAACGGTAGGAGCGGTAAACGCCAGCGAAAAGAGTGTCCTCGAGGCGGCCCAGACCCTCGAGAGGGCGAACAGAAGCATCGGCAACCTTCTCGATACGATCAACCATACAGGCGCGAAAGAGTCCGACCTTGCACAAAACATCATACATCTTCAGGAGGAGGCCAACGGCGTCAAAGAGGTGCTCGACATCATCAGCGACATAGCCGACCAGACGAATCTGCTGGCACTCAACGCCGCCATAGAGGCGGCCCGTGCCGGAGAGCACGGCAGGGGTTTCGCCGTAGTCGCCGACGAGGTCAGAAAGCTCGCCGAGCGTACGCAAAAGAGCCTCTCCGAAATAACGGCCACGATAAACCTGGTGATTCAGTCGATCAACGACATAAGCGGCGAAATGCAGGCGAACGCGAAAGATTTCGAAGCGGCGGTAACGCAGGTAACGGAGGTCGAAGAGGAGATAACGAGTGTCAACGGTGTACTGAAAGAGGCGGCCCAGGTGAGCAGGGAGTCCGCCAGAAGCTCTAACGAGATAGCCCAGGAGATGAAAGACGTTATAGAAAACATGAAAAACATAACCGAGATTTCGACACACAACGCAAGAAGCGTCGAAGAGATCGCGGGAGCGGCCGAACACCTGAGCAGACTGACCGAAGAGCTGAGCCACAGGCTTGAGCTCTTTAAGACCTGAAAAAGGAGGCGCCCCTGCGCGGGGCGCCGACGGGCGGGGCTACTCCCCTTCGCCGACGGACTCGGCCGATGTAGAGAGGAAACCGCGGTTTTGCGCGAAATAGATGTAGACCGGCTTCTCGTTTCTTAGAACATCGAGCACATTCTGGAACATGGCGCTGGGCAGGTGCATATGGATAATGCCGTTGCTCTCGTAGTCGTTTTCGAAAAACATACCCGGATCGTTGAAACGTAGATAGGCTTTGACCCTGTTTTTGGCGTCGTATAGGGATATCTGTGCCCTGTTTGTCTGGTACCCCTTCGGGCTTCCGTAGAAGAGGATATGGTACTTCTTGATCTCTGTTGCCATAGATGACTCCTTTTTTTGAGTATTGTCGTACAACCATATAAGTGTACCATGAAAAAATTCTGTTTTAATTTCACTTTTCGTTACCGATGTTGCCAAAACTTCATGCAAAATCCTGAACTTGCGAAACATCGGCTCAAAAAATCCGATCTACTCTTTATTGAAGGAAACAGACTTGAAGCAATCAGTACCCGAAAAAGTGATACTAATAGGAGCATCGACGGGAGGGCCGGGTCTTATAGAGTCCATAGCCTCGTCACTGCCGCACAAAATGGATGCCGCCGTTGTCATAGCGCAGCATATGGACAAGATATCCCTCTCTTCGTTTGCCGCCAGACTCGGCCGACTAACCGCTCTGCCCTCCGTGCTCGCGGAGGGTCGGACAGAGCTCGAAAAAGGGGCTATCTACACTCTGAGCGACACCGCCGAACTGCATGAAAGCGGCGGGGAGATATATCTCGAAAACTCGGAGTGCGAAGGCGGTTTTTACCATCCGACCATAGATACCCTTTTCCTCTCCGCGGCGGCTCTTGGAAAGCTTCGTATCTACGCTTTCCTGCTCAGCGGAATAGGCTCCGACGGCGCCCGGGGTCTTCTGAAACTGAAGGAGAGGGGACACAAAACGGTCGTACAGGACGAGTCTACATCCCCGGTATACGGTATGCCGAAAGCGGCCTTGGAGATGGGGGCGGCCCAAAAGATCGCCCCGATAGGGGAAATCGTGGAGTATATAAGGAGAGAAGCCTGATGTTATCGTGGTTCAAAAGAGAGAAAAGCGGCCGGCGGGAGCAAAGCGGGGGCTCACAACCCATACGGCAAAACTTCGACGAGAGCGACGCGAAAGAGCTGCTCAAAGAGATAAAAGGGGAGTACGGCCTCGACTACCGCAGACAGGAGGCGATAACGATCCGCAAGCTGGAGCGCTTCGCGATAAAAAACGGTTTCGACTCATTCAAAGAGCTCTCTATAAAATATAGGGATTCGGCACGGGTAAAAAGGGAACTCATAAACGCCCTGACCGTAGGAGAGACCTACTTCTACCGGGAGCTCGACCAGATAAAAGTCATCGCGGAACTTATACGTTCGCACCGATGCTCTTCCATACTTTCAGCCCCATGCTCGAGCGGCGAAGAGGTCTATTCGATACTCCTCTACCTTCACGAAAACGGTTCGATTCCACCCTCACTGCATATTACCGGCATCGACATAAACACCGACTCGCTCGCCGCGGCAAAGAGGGGCTGCTACTCGCAGCGCTCCGTATCCCAGCTTCCCGACTCGGTAAGAGAGAGCCGCTTTTTCAGAAGAGACGACGGGTACTGCATAGATACGCTCTTCAAAAGATACACCGGCTTCGCCCGCCACAACATCTTCGACCGTGAGTTCACCCGATTGGGAAAGTTCGACGCCGTATTTTCAAGGAATATGCTGATCTACTTCACGGACGAGCAGAAGAGAGAGGCGCTGTCTCGGCTAAGAAGCGTCCTGAAACCGGAAGGGGTGCTCTTTCTCGGCCATGCCGATATCTCGTTCACCCCCGAAGGTTTCGAAAAGGTGCATGAAGGGCGTACGACATACTATCGCACCGTCTATTGAGCCGATCGGTCGGAAAGATCGAGCCTGACCGTCCGTTTGCCCGCCTTTATGACGACCGGGCTTCGCACATCTTTGGCGACTTTGAGCATGAAGGTGTTCGCATCTATCCTCTCCACCACCGTACCGCGCGGATGAACCACATTTTTCAAAAGGTCGTTGGGGCCGTGCGGCTGCAGGTAGAGCACATAGCTCCTGCCCGCCTCTATTTTGAACTCGGCACTGTTTGAAGCCACTTTCAGAATATCCACATCGAAACTTCGCGTCCTGAAGTGCCACTCCCTCTCGAAACTTTTGAAGCCTGACGTAAAGTTGACGACGGCGGTGTAGTTCGTATCGTAATCGAGCCTCTCAAGCGGAAATATGGCGAACTGGTTCTTTTTCAGAAGCAGGTTCGGGTCATTGGCGCTATCCATCAGACGCACCGGAACCTCCTCGCCGCTTCCTTCGCTGTAGAGCCTGAACGAAACGACCTTCACGCGCTTAAAGTGGAGTTCGTTGAAGACGATGCTTATAGGGTATCCGCTTACGGAGTAACCCGGCAGTGGGTCTGGAATCTCCTCGAAAAAGGCGGGAGGAACATCATCCTGCCCCTCATACGGCCACAGTATGATATCTTTGGACTGCTTTCGGTTCGTATCGAGCACCTTTTCGAACCTGCTTGAAGATATCTTCTTGTCGCTCTGGGCACAGATACCGGTAACATACCTCCCCTTCGTAATACGCTCCTCTTCACTACACAGCCCGGCAACACCGTAGTTGCCCATATCGTATACGTAGATTCTCCTGCCGTAGGCGTCTTCGGCATAGGCTATCCCTATCTCGTCCATTACGGGGTCCAAAAAGCCGAAACGGTGGTATATGGCAGAAAAGAGGCCGTCTACGGAGTCTTTGAAGTCGATGTTCCCGCTCGAGAGGTTCTCTTTGACCATCCTCGAAGGGTATCCGGCCTTTACGGCCCTATCTGCGGGGGTCTTTCCGCTGAAGCCGGGAAGAGCGGGAGCCTGGTAGTGGCCGTCGGCACGGTTTTTGGCCAGGTATGACGCATGCGAAGCCGCCGCCTTTTCGAGCGACTCGTTCGCGTAGAACGTCGGCAGCCCCGCCTTCTGGCGCAGAGAGTTCAGGTAGAGCCTCGCCTCCACCCCCTCCACGACAGGATCGGCCGAAGGCTCGCCTGCCACCCTCTCCACAGGTACGGCATGGAGCTCCTTTTCTATGAAAAAGTTGAGATACCCCAAGTATGCTATACCCAAAACCACCGGAAAAAGAAGCAGCTTCCTCAAAAGATTATCTTCCCCTCTTCCTGCAGTCTTCTTATTATGGCCTTTGCCTTGTCGTGGCCGGCATGTGCCGCTTTGCGGCACCACTCCAGCGCCTTTTCATGGTCTTTTTCGACTCCGAAGCCCTTGTCGTAGAGCATACCGAGGTTGTACATCGCGCGGGGGTGCTTCTGCTCTGCCGCCTTTTCGTACCACTCCTTCGCCTTTTTGTAGTCGCGGGGCACCCCGTGCCCCTCCTGATACATTGCCCCTATGCAGTTTTGCGCTTCGGTATGGCCGTAACTAGCGGCAGACTCGTACCATACGGCGGCGCGCTCGGAGCTCTTTGCGACCCCCGCGCCGTGCTCGAGCATCTGCGCCGTCTCGAACATCGCATGCACGTTTCCGGCCCTCGCCGCCTTCATGAAGTGGTTGAAAGCGCGACCCTCGTCTACCGTACCCGCTCTGCCGCTTCTATAGAGGTGGCCGAGGTTGAAGTCGGCCACATCGCTTCCAGCCGCGGCCGCACGCTCGTACCAGCCTATCGCTTCGGGAATGTTTTGCTCGGTCCCTTCGCCGTTTTCGAGCATGTAGCCGACCATCGCCTGCGCCCTCACATCACCGTCGAGGGCGAGTTCCAAAAAGGCGTTGAAGGCCGAACTCTTGTCACCCTCGCTATAGAGCTGTGCCGCCATGTCGAAATATCCGCTCATAATACAACCGCCAAAAATATTATTCCCACAATTATACGATAAATTCCGAAAGGAATGAAAGTGTGTTTTTTTACGAACGAAAGAAACCAGCGTATGATCATCAGTGCCACTATGAATGCCGTGACGAAACCTATGGCCAGCGACTGCACATCGTCGAGTGCGAAGTGGTGATAGTTTTTCAGTATGTCGTAGGCTGTGGCCGCAAGCATCGTGGGTACCGCCAGAAGGAAGCTGAACTCGGTAGCGGTCTTTCGTTTCAGGCCTATGAGCAGCCCCCCTATTATCGTAGCCCCGGAGCGCGAAGTGCCCGGTACCATCGCAAGCGACTGGAAAAGACCGATCATAAAAGCCTGTTTGTAGCTAACATCTTCCACATGGGCCACATGGTGCTCCTTCTCTTTGTAGAAGAGCTCGATTACTATAAAAGCGATACCGCCGGCAATTAGCATATAGGCCACCGTCTCCGGAGCGAAAAGCGACTTTATCGTCTTGTAGAGTGTAAAGCCGAGTACGGCGGTAGGGATGAACCCGACGATCAGCCTCTTCCAGAGCTCGAAATTGGTAAAGATCTTCTCCCTGAAGGCGAAGATCACCGCAAGTATCGACCCGAGCTGTATAACCACCTCGAAAGTCTTGTGTATATCGGTCTGCTCTATCCCCATCAGCTTCGAAGCCAGAATCAGGTGCCCCGTGGAAGAGACGGGCAGAAACTCGGTAATGCCTTCGACAATACCCAAAATTACGGCATCAAACCACTCCATGACAATCCTCCGACTGTTTAATGTACCCCATATAGACCCCCTCCTTTTCAAGCAGCTCTTCGTGCGTCCCCTCTTCTACGATACGGCCGTTTTCAAGAACGTAAATATAGTCGGCTTTACGGATCGTACTGAGCCTGTGCGCTATCATGATAGTGGTGCGCGAAGCGAAAAAGGGTTCGAGCGCTTCGTAGAGGTGCGCTTCGGTATGCACATCCAGGGCCGAGGTCGACTCGTCCAGAATCGCGATCTTGGGATCGGCCGTGATCATCCTGGCTATCGCGATCCGCTGGCGCTGGCCTCCAGAGAGCTTGATCCCCTCGCGGCCCACTATCGTGTCGAGCCCCTTTTCAAAGCGCGACACCACATCTCTCATCTGCGCCATCTCCAGCGCCTCCCATATTCTGCTCTCATCTATATCTTTTCCGAGGGTGATGTTGAATCTTATCGTATCGTGAAAGAGCTTGGGGCTTTGAAGCACGAGGTTTACATGCTCCCTGACGACATCGAGCCCTATCTCTTTTACATCTACATCGTTGAAAAAGAGGCTCCCCTTCTCCACCGGGTAGAAGCCGACTATCAGCTGCGCAAGGGTCGTCTTGCCCGAACCGCTGGCTCCGACCAGCGCAACCATTTGAGAAGGTTCGGCCCTGAAATTCAGATCTTTGAGCACCAAAGAGTCGGCGGAGTAGCCGAAACTGACCCCCTGAAGCCGCACCCCGACCCTCTCGGATTCAAACGGGTTTTTACGGTGCGGGTAGTGCGGCTCTTTGGGCATATTCATCACTTCGTTGATACGGTCTATCGCCGCTCTCGCGTTGTGCAGCGCATACTGGATCCCCAAAATATCCTGAACCGGCGTCACCATGTACCAGAGGTAGCCGAAAACAGCCAGCATCATACCTATACTCAGATCGGAAAAGGCCACGGCAAGTATGCTTGCGGCCCTGAAGACTTCGTAGCCCGCCAGAAAGGTCAGGTACGATATGCGGCTGGCGGCGTCGCTCTTCCATCCAAACTCCGTACTGCGCACCTTCACGTCATGCGCGCGCCCCTCGAGCAGGGAGAAGAACCTCTCCTCCTGGTTCGACGCCCGTATCTGCCCGAACAGGTCGAGCGTCTCGGTAAGCGCCGACTGAAACGCTTCGATCGCCCTGTTCTCCTCTTTTTTGAGTCTCGAAACCTTTCTGGCGAGTTTTGTGGTGAACGTGATGACCAGCGGGTTCAAAACTATGATAAAAAGGGCAAGCCCCCAGTGGATCCAAAGCAGCACACCGGCGATCCCCACAAGCGACAAGACGGAGATGATTAGCCTGCTGACGGTCGACGCTATAAAAGAGTCCACGGTCTCGACATCGGTAACGAGCTTGGAGGCTATGGCGCCGGAGCGTGAGGTCTCGTACGCCTTCATCGATATGCGCTTCAGGTGCTCCAGCGCATCGGTGCGGATCTTGTATGTGACATCTTTGGATATCTGCATGAATATCTTGGTCTGCACGATGCTAAGCCCCGTATAGGCGATGCGCAGAAACACGGTAGCGAAAAGAATCGTCAAAACGTAGCCGAGAGTATGCATAGGCATAATATGGGCATCGATCCACCCGGTTATCGTATGGCTCTTTTCAAGAAGGACCTCATCTACGAGTATCGGTATCAGAAGCGGCGTCGGCACGCTCACGAGGGCCGCCAGCAGAGCCACGAGGTTACCGGCGACAAGCTCCCTTTTATACCGCTTTACGGAGTCGAAAACAGAAGTAAGGCTAAGAGACATGCATCAGTATCTGGGTAAGATCTTTTTCATCTATTACGACATTCGCCTCTTTCTTCAAAATCTCTTTCGCACAAAAGGCTATCTTCGTATTCGCATGTTCGAACATGCTTCGGTCGTTGGCTCCGTCGCCCACTGCGAGTGTATCTTCGGGACCGATCCCGAGGAGCCGCTGAAGTCTCACGAGCATATCCCCTTTGGAGAAGTCGAACATCATATCGCCGCCCACGAGTCCGGTCAGGCGGCCGTCTCTTGCGTGCAGGACGTTGGAGAAATCGGCATCGAATCCCAAAGCCTCCCTCGCGTGCGAAGTGGCGTTCCTGAAACCGCCGCTGAAAACGACAACCCTGTAGCCCCTCTTTTTGAGCTCTTCTATAGTCTCCTTCGCACCGGGCATGAACGGAAGGTTGCGGCAGATGGAGTCGACGGTCTTTGTCTCGAGGCCCTCCAGAAGCTGAACCCTCGTCGTTAGGCTTTCGAAAAAGTCGAGCTCCCCCCGCATGGCCCGCTCGGTTATCACCGCCACCTTCTCCTTCAGCCCCAGGGGCTCGGCAAGAAAGTCGATCGTCTCGCCGTCCATGAGGGTGGAGTCGAAATCGAATACCGCAAGTTTCATAAAACATCATCTCCTTGAATAAATGGCGTAAGAGCGGCGCCCTGTATGGCCGCCGGCCGAAACAAGTGATATAATATCCAAATCAAAATAACAGGCAGATAACGGAATAAAATGTTCGAACAGCTCATAAAAAAACTTCAAGACCCGAAATCTCTCTATATCACCCTCGAGACCACCCCGAAACACGACGCGTCGTTCGCGCCGGTTATAGAGAAGATAGAGGAGCTCGGCCTGGCGGAACTTGTCGACGGATTCAGCACCACGGACAACCCGCTGGCAAAGCTCAAATACAGCTCCATAATCGCCGCCATGCGGCTGCAGGAGCGCTTCAAAAAGCCCGTTTTGGCCACGATGAGCATGAGGGACCGCAACAAAATAGCGCTTCAGTCGGACCTTCTTGGGGCCAACGAAATAGACGTGCGCGCCATACTGGCTCTAACCGGAGACCCGGCCAAAATCAGCGACCAGCCCTCTACCAAGGGGGTCTTCGAAAGCGACAGTTCGATGCTTCTGGACATCATCAAATGTTTCAATGCGGGCATAGACTACGCGGGGCGCGAATTCGGCATAAAACCGAGGCCGATATACCCTTTCGCCGTAAGCAACGCCTTTGCGAAAAACCCCAAAACACTTCTCAAAAAGTTCACAAAAAAGCTGAATCACGGGGCACTCGGTATAATCACTCAGCCGGTATTCGAGGAGCAAAACGCTCTGATGCTGCTCGAGCTGTTCGAGGAGGCGAAGGTTCAAAGCGGCAACAAAAACGGGGTGCTCATTCTCGGACTCTTCCCTATCACCAGACTGAAAACGGCGCAGTTTCTGGCCTCTCACGTTCCGGGCATCCATGTACCGAAAGAGTGGATAGACACGCTCTACGAAGCGCATAAAAAGGGGGATGGAGAAGAGGAGAAGAGGGGTCTGGCCCTAAGCCGCGGCATCTTCGAGACCGTCAAAGAGATACATCCGAAAATCCACCTGATGACGGCGAACCGCTTCAGCCTGGCCAAGAGTCTGCTCGGGTGAAGCCCGAGGCTTAGAAGTCACGCTTCAAAAGCGCCTCTACGTTCAGTATCGATATAAGCTTGTCCTTCTGCTTTCCGACACCGTAAATGAAGTTATGTTCGTCATCCAGAGTCTCCGGCGCCGGATCGATGGCGCTCTCCTTTATCCGCGTCGCCTGCGTAAGCCTGTCTATAACGAACCCCGCCACCTCGTCGTTATGCTTGATCACCATATAGCGCGTATCTTCGTTCTCTTTCGACCTCGACAGACCGAACTTCATCCTCAGGTCTATCAGCGGCAGGACGCTTCCCCTGAGGTTGAAAACCCCAAGAACATAGGGCGGTGTCTTCGGCGTTCTCGTATACTCGATGGGCTTTATGATCTCCTGTATGCCCAAAATCGGCACCGCGAACTCCTCTTCGCCCACCATGAACCCCACAAGTTGGACGACCTGCTCTATCTCGCCTTCGCTCGGAGACTTCTGCTGCTCCTGCTGCTTTTTAAGAACCTGCTCTATCTGATTGTTCATGACGTATACTCCGGTACATTGAGATTTATGTTTCTTGCCACCACATTCATCAGATACTCGGGGGTGTAGGGTTTGGTTATATACTCGGTCATCCCCACCTCTACCCCGCGCATCCTGTCACTCCTGCTGGTTCGGCTCGTAACGGCTATGAGCGGCACCATCTTGAACTTGTTGAACTTCCTTATCTCCGAAGCCAGAGTATAGCCGTCCATTCGCGGCATCTCTATATCTATAAGGGCGGCGTCGAAACTCTTGCTGCCGTCTTTCATAATATTCAGTGCCTCCACTCCGTTCGTGGCTTCGGTTATCGTCACTCCGAGAGGCTCGAGCGCTCTTTTCATAATGCTTCTGTCGGTTTTGCTGTCGTCTACCACCAGAATATTGTAGTCTTCGGGAGAACTCTTCTCTCCTTTTTGGACATTGTCTTCAAGGTTCTGCATTGAGCTCTTCACACTCTTGGCCATATCCATGAGCGCACCCACATCGACGATAAGCGTTACCCTTCCGTCTCCCCTTATCGTAGCACCGGCGATACCCTCTATCCCCTTGAGGTACTCTCCCAGTGATTTTATGACGACCTCCTCCTGGCCTATCAGCGAGTCCACGATGAGGCCTATTTTGGTCTCGGCTATGCCGATGATGACCACATAGGCGTGCTCACCCATGCTAAACACCCTCTCCACGTCGAAGAGATCCGCAAGGTGCACCAGTGAGAGCACTTCGTCACGCAGCCTCAGGACGCTTCGACCCTCCACACTCTGTATCTCGTCGGGTGTGATCCTGACAGTTTCGAGGACCGATGCGAGCGGAATGGCGTAGTACTCCTCCTGAACGCTCACGAGAAGCGACTGGATTATCGCCAGGGTTAACGGAATCTTGAGCTTCAGAGTCGTCCCCTTTCCTACTTCCGAATCTATCTCTATTATACCGTTGAGCTTCTCTATGTTGCTTCTTACGACATCCATGCCTACACCGCGTCCCGATACGTTAGTCACCTGCGCCGCGGTAGAGAAGCCAGGTTTGAAGATGAGCATATACGCCTCTTTGTCGCTCATCTGATCGGCCTCTTTTTCGCTTATGAGCCCCTTCTCGACCGCCTTCATCTTCAGCATGTCGGGGTCGAGCCCTTTACCGTCGTCCACGATTTCGATGATGATATGGTTGCCCTCGTTGTATGCTTTGAGCTGTACGGTACCCTTGGCGGGTTTCCCTTTCGCCACCCTCTCTTCCGGTAGTTCGATACCGTGGTCGCACGAGTTTCGTATTATGTGTACGAGCGGGTCGCCTATCTCCTCGACAATCGACTTGTCGAGCTCAGTCTCTTCGCCGCTGATAACGAGTTCGATCTCCTTGTGCAGCTCTCTCGAAAGGTCGCGCACCATTCGCGGGAATTTGTTGAAGACTTTGCCTATCGGCAGCATTCGCGTCTTCATCACGGCAATCTGAAGGTCGGTTGTGACCAGAGAGACCGAAGAGACTACCTGGTTGAGCTCTTCGAGGAACTGTTCACCCTCGTAGCGCTCCTCGACATCGTCGTAGATCTTGAGCAGTCTGTTCTTGCCGAGAACGAGCTCGCCTATCAGGTTCATAAGATCGTCGAGCCGCTTCACATCCACGCGGATAGTCTGTTCCACCGTCGTCTTGCGCTCCTTGGGGGCGGGTTTGGGCTCCTGCTGCTTCTGCGGTTTCGGCGCGCCGCTCTTTTGCTCTTTTGCGGCCGTTTGCGCAGCCTCTTTCTCCTGTTTTGCCTTTTTCGCCTCCCTGCGTTTGCGGTCCTCCTCCTGTCTCTGGGCCAGAAGGCGCTCTATCTCGGCCTCGACCTCCTCCTCGCTCATCTCCGAGAGCTCCTTCTCCTCGCTCTGTTCGACTTCGGTACCCGCCGCTTCGGCCGCCTTTTTCGCCTCCCTGCGTTTGCGGTCCTCCTCCTGTCTCTGGGCCAGAAGGCGCTCTATCTCGGCCTCGACCTCCTCCTCACTCATCTCCGAGAGCTCCTTCTCCTCTGCTTCGGGCTCCGGCTCGGCGGCCTGCGAGCCCTCCTCCACGGCCGGCTCTTCTCCGCCGAATATCGCTTCGAGGCGCTTGACGGTCGGCGCCACATCTATCGCACCCTCGTCGCTGCCGGTCTCCTTGATATGCTCCAGGAGCGCCTTCATCTTGTCGGTCGACTCGAGAACCACATCCATGATCTCCGGCGTTATGCTCAGCTCGCCTCTTCTCGCTTTGTTGAGCACATCCTCCATATGGTGGGTCAGGTGGGTCAACACATCGAAATTTAGAAACGAACTCGAGCCTTTGATCGTATGGGCGACACGGAATATGCGGTTGAGCAGATCCAGGTCGTTAGGGCTGTTTTCGAGCTCGATCAGATCGTTGTCGAGCTGTTCGATCATCTCGAAAGCTTCTACCAGAAAGTCTTCCAATATTTCCTGAAATTCATCCATAATATAATCCTTTATGAAGCCGTCTTGATATGTGAACGCACGATTTTGGAGATCTCGGAGAAAAAGACGTTGGCGTCGAATTTGACCATATACCCCTCTCCTCCGGCCTCTTTGCCGCGCTCCTCGCTGAAGTGGTCGCTGATGGAGGAGTTGAATACGATCGGTATCTCTTCGAAACGGGGGTCCTCCTTCGCCTTGGCCGCGAAGTGGAATCCGTCCATCCTCGGCATCTCCACATCCGACACTATGATCTTCAGCTCGTCGACCAGTTTCTCTCCATAGTGATCATAGAGCTCATTGAGTCTTTCGAGCGCCTCCTGCCCGTCTTTCGCCTCGACGACCGAAAAGCCCATCTTTTGAAGAGCCTCTTTCACTATCTTTCTGGCCGTCAGGCTGTCGTCGAGCACCATCGCCATACCGCTGAACTTCTCTATATTTACCTCGGACTCGACATCCGGCTGATAGAAACCGAGCTCTTCGACAACACTCTCGAGATCGAGAATCAGCAGAACCTCGTCGTTCTCTATCCTCGTGACGCCCGTGATCTTGCTCTTGTCCAGAACACCCTGCCCGGAAGTGAAGGATGCCGGCTCTATATCGGCCCAGCTGATTCGCCGGATCCTCTTCGCCTCATGTACGACGAAACCTATGAGGATGTTGTTGAATTCGGCTATGATTACACGTGGGTGAATCTCCTGGTTTTGCGGAGGGGTTATACCCATCCACCTGGCCAGATCTACCACGGGAATCACAACGCCCCTCAGGTCGAAGATCCCTTCGATGAACTCCGGCACCCCCGGAAGCTCGGTAAGTTTCGGATATTTGATGATCTCCCTGACCTTCGAGACGTTTATTCCGTATATACCCTCGTATACGTTGCCGTTCTCCTCTTTGAAGATGCGAAAATCGACCAGCTCAAGCTCATTGGTTCCTACTTGAAGTATGTCGCCTTTTGATCCCATATTGCGCCTTTTGGGTCACCGTCTTCTCTTCGAACTCCACCGAGTCTCCGACAAGACGGGTGACGATGTATGTTTTGGCACAGGCGAACGCGGGGAGGTTGAAGTAGCTCGTACCGTCGTAGTCGAAACGGATATTCTGGTGGAAGTGCCCTTCGATCCATATATCGAAGTCGTATCTTCGCTTCAAAATATCCAGACGACTCTGGATCCGCTCTTCGAAACCTTCTATCTTGTAGCAGGGCCTCTTGTTCCGGTTGTACCGCTCGAGCCATCTTATGACGGCACCGCTCGATGCGGTGTCGACAAGGTTGAGAATACGGTCTATATAGCGGTTGCGAATCAGCGCCGTATATACCTCGTATCCGGCTCCCTGAATCAGGTCTCCGTGGTGAAGAGCGATCCGCCCTCCCCCATAGAGCGCCGTAACAGGCTGACACGAACGCGCAACCGTCCGAACATCCCCTCCGAAGAGCGGTTTGAGACCGAAATCGTGGTTGCCCTCAAGATAGATCACCTCGCATTGCCTGGCAATCTGTTTTAAAAGATCGACCATTTTTCTGTTTGGTTGAATCGAATTTTGTGCATATCCGAAAAGAAGGTCGAAAATATCACCCATAAGAAAGAGCTGAGGAGGAAAATCGTCCGGATCGATCGACGAAAGGAGGTCATAAAGAGCGGTATTGTAGTGGGCATAATGAGAGTCGGCGACAAACCAGGCCCCATCCTTCAAAACAATCTCCAACACCACCCCTCAAAAAAACTAAAAACTAAAAACTAAAACCCTATATCCTAAATCCTACATCCCATATCCCAAATCCCAACCCCCAACTAAGGCACATAAGCAAAGACCGGAATCCCTAGCCCCTCGTCGAACCCGCAGACGATATTGGCATTCACGACCGCCTGTGAACTCGCCCCTCTCAAAAGGTTGTCGATGGCCGAAGATATAAACAATGAATCGCCGTTTCTAACCGCATATATATCGCAGAAATTCGTACCGGCTACAGATTTTATGTCGACCGGTTCGGTTCTGACGCGTACAAACGGCTCATCTTTGTAGATGTCGTGCAGAACCTCCGTCGGATCTATCCCGTTTTCGATCTGCATATATACGCTGCAAAGCATCCCCCTCGTTACCGGAATCAGGTGCGGTACGAAGTTTACATCCGCCTGTGTGACGAAGAGTTCGTCGATCTTCTCCGCGATCTCCGGTGCATGGCGGTGTTTGATGGGATTGTAGGCGAATATGTTTTCGTTTATGTTCACATAGTGTGTAGATGACGAGAGCTTTTTGCCGGCTCCGCTCACACCGCTCTTTGCGTCTATATATATGGGCGAGCCCTCTTTTATGTGGGGAATGAAGGGCAGAAGGGCCAGAAGGGAGGCGGTCGGGTAGCATCCCGGGTTGGCTACGAGGCGGCTCTTTTTTATCTTTTCGCGGTAAAACTCCGGCAGACCGTAGACCGCTTCGGGAAGGTTCTGCGCATCCGTATGCGGACAGTAGTGATCTTCGTAGGTCTCCTGCTTCAGGCGGTAGTCGGCGGAGAGGTCCACCACCTTGACCCCGCGGGCGAGAAGCTCCGAGGCGAACCCCATGGCGGTCTTGTGCGGAAGCGCCAAGAAGGCGAGCCGTGCCTTCGAAGCGACTTCGGCGGCATCGGCCCTCTCCACCGGAACGGAGAAGAGTTTCGCCAGCGACGGGTGCAGCTCGTCGGTGCGGGTCCCCCCTTCGCTCGCCGCGACATATACGAGATCGAACTCCGGGTGTTGCAACAGAATCTTGATCAATTCCAGACCGGTGTAACCGCTGGCGCCTATGACGGCTACGGGTATCACGATCAGGCCCCGAAACAGATCTCTTTATAGCAGACCTGCTCTATCTCGTAATCCTTCTCCCCTCCGGGAAGCTTCATGCGCACCTCGTCCCCCGGCTCTTTACCTATGAGCTGGCGCGCCAGCGGCGAGTGGTAAGATATGAGCCCCCTGTCCGGGTTCGCTTCGCTGGCGCCGACAATGGTGTAGGTCACCTCCTCGTCCGTATCGAGATCCACAAGCGTCACGGTCGAACCGAAGCTTATGCGCTTATGCTCCAGCACGGACGGGTCCACCACCTGCGCACGGCCCAGTATATCCTCAAGCTCCGATATGCGCGCCTCCATCAAACCCTGCTTCTCTTTGGCCGCATGATACTCGGCATTCTCCTTCAGGTCGCCAAGCTCGCGCGCTTTTTCTATCTCTTTGGCTACGGCCGGACGGGCCTGGGTTTTGAGATACTCCAGCTCTTCGCTAAGTTTTTTGAAACCGTATTCGGTCATCGGCTCTTTCTGCATAAAATCTCCCCGAACTTTTTTGGTTATTGTATCATTTTTGCGACCGCGGCGGCGCTTCCGTGTTTCAAAATCTCCCTAAGCCGCCGGGATCTTGCGGCAAAGTCCGCCCTGTCCATGCTCTCGTAATGGTGCAGAAGGTTGGAGCTGTTTACATCGTCCTGAAAGATTTCCGGGTGCAGGGGCTCTTCTCCTTCGAAGTCCAAAATGATGTTGGCAAGCCCAACATGCGGCAGCTTCACGAAAAAGCGCCCTATCGCATAGTCGAGCGGCCGCGCCCTGTAGACGAGTACGAAAGGTGTACCTATGAGGGCGGTCTCCAGGGTCGCCGTTCCGCTGCAGACGAATGCGAAGCGGCTCTGCGCCACCGCTTCGTGTGTATCCGCCACCACCTCGAAGCCGCTTATATCCCCATACCATTCGGAGATTTTCTCTTCATCTATGAAAGAGGGGATTACCAGCAGTTTTCTTCGACCCTCCAGTGCGGCCGCAGTCTCCCTGAAAACCGGCATGAGCCTGGTTATTTCACTCTTTCTGCTTCCCGGCAGAAAAGCCACGGTCTCACACTCTTCATAAGGCTCTCTCTCCACCTCTATCTCATCCAGAAGAGGGTTGCCCACATATTCGGCTCTCTTGTAAAATTTCGACTCGAAAGGGAATATCGAAGCGAGGCGGTCGCAGTAGCGCTCCACCAAAGCGGACCTCTTTCGTTTCCATGCCCAGACTTTGGGAAGAATATAGTAGACGATCTCTTTTTCGGGGTATCTCCCCTTTATCTCTTTCGCCAGCGGGATGTTGAATGCCGGGGCGTCTATGAGCAGCACTTTGTCACACCCTTTGGCCAGCGAGGCCATCTCCGCCGCGGCCTCTTTTCCTTTGAGATATTTCATGAGCACATCTACGACACCCATAACCGAAAACTCCTCCATGCCGTAGAGAGGATCGCCCAGTTCACGGTCGAAGATTCCGCAAATCTCAACACCCTCGAGCTCTTTCAGCAGATACTTCAGATGCAGATTCGCAGAAGGCTCCAGTGCGCTTACAAGCAGCCTCATAT
>JALWMA010000065.1 GCA_027081015.1 Campylobacterales bacterium
CCATGAACTCCGAAATCTTCTCCTCCGTCTCTACTATCTCGACGATAAGCGGAAGCTTCTGTTTCAGGACCCATACGTTGAAAGAGTGCAACTGCGAATGGGCCCCTATGCCGGCAACCGCTTTCATAACCGTAGCGCCCGCCATTCCACGCTCTTTCGCTTTTTGCAGAAGAGCCTCCCACAGAGGTCTACCTTCGAATCTGTCTTCGTTGCCGATGTAGATTTTCAGAAGCTTCCGTTTTCCGAGATAGCGTTTCATAAACTTTTTTTCCTATCGGCCGATGCGGCTTTGTTGTGTATGGTGATATTTAAGTGTTTAATCACAGGCAATAATGGTTAAGAGTTTCTCTATTATAGTAAATTTATTCAAAATAGTGTATTAGTTGTATCGGTCCATACATAATCACCCCGTATTCGTCATACATGATAATTTATTTTAAATTAGTGTTGATGATGCGGTAAAGTCAATTGTAATCTATCGGCAGTTTTTTAATTGAAGAGTCCGGCATCGGTAAGCATCGGATTATCGTAATAGCCGATCAACTGTGCTGATACAAAGCTGAAACAAGATTGCCGCTCTTTGAGTGTTAACTGTCGGCAGCTCATGTGATCTCCTTTGTTTTTGATCGAGAACAGGATAGCAATCCTCGTTCAACACTTCTTGGAACCTCTTCTATCTCTGAAAAACTTTAAATCGGCGTATTATGGTGGTCTCGACTCATTCTATATTGCAGGTAATCTCAAAAACGGCTCTGTTTACCCGCTCCATCGTTTCGGCCGCCTCTTTTCGAGCCGCCTCGTTGCCGTTATACACTATCTCCTCTATCGTCTCATCGTCGAGCCCGGCCCTTCTCTCCCTGATAGGTTCGAGTACCCTCTCTATACTTGCGGCGCATATCTTTTTGCACTCTACGCACCCGATTGAGCCCGCGCGGCAGTCCGCATCGATTTTCTGGACCGTTACGTCGTCGGTCAACGCCTTGTGGTAGTCGAAGACCAGGCAGACATCCGGATCGCCCGGATCGTTTCTGCGGACCCTTTGGGGGTCGGTTTTGGCTCCTCTGAGTTTCTGCCACACCTCTTCGGGTGTGTCGCTCAGGTATATTGCGTTGTTGTAGCTCTTGCTCATCTTTCTCCCGTCAAGGCCGGGGAGCCTCGAGTCCGGAGCCAGAATCTCTTTGGGCTCGGTAAAGATTTCGCAGTCAAAGAGGTGGTGGAAGCGGCGGACGATCTCCCTCGCTATCTCGAGGTGCGGTCTCTGGTCTTCACCTATGGGGACACCGTCGGCGTTGTAGATGATGATGTCTGCTGCCTGAAGTACCGGATATGTCAAAAAACCGGCCGTATGGATCTCTTTGTGGCGCATCTGTTCGAGCTGGTCTTTGTATGTCGGGTTTCTCTCGAGCCATCCGAGCGGTGTGATCATGTTTAGCAACACATAGAGCTCGGCATGCTGCTTGACGGCGCTCTGCACGAACAGCGTACAGCGCTGCGGGTCGATACCGGCCGCGATCCACTCCTTTACCAGGTCCCGCCCGAGGGCTTTTAGGTTGAGCTTCTCTTCGTAGCTCGTCGAGAGAGCGTGCCAGTCCGCCACGAAAAAGAGGCAGTCGTTGTTTTGCTGCAGATCTATCCAGTTTTTCAAGACTCCCAGATAGTGGCCCAAATGGAGTTTTCCGGTCGGCCTCATGCCGCTTACGATTCGCATACTGTCAGTGTCCTTCCCGATTTTTTGGCAATTATACCCGATCATCATTTTAGTGTGGTTTAATCGACATCCTAATACAATTCAGGTAGATTCGGCATATCGAAAATATTTCAGGCAAAGGCTCTTGGATGAATTTGGAGAAGGTGATTTCGGGGTTTTTCATAATATTGGCCCTCACTATGAATTTCGGTTTCTTCTACGGAGACCCGACCGTGCTCGAGCAGCACAACCGTTATGAGCTCTTTATAGCCATCATCGTGAACCTGATTGCCACGATATACAAGCTGGGCGACAAGACCCACCTCGGCGCCGTTTTGCTCGCGACAAGCCTGGTTGCCGACATACAGCTTATCGCAGCGGCATCCGTCTGGGCGCTCGGAGAGTATGTCACCGGTATGAACACGGAAACGGTGACGGCGATAGTCTCGCTCTCGGGGGGAGCTCTTTTGGCCAACATCGTCTCGGTCGTTCTATTTACCGGAGATGTGCTGAAATCGAAGAGGTAGAAGAGCTTGCGCAACAATTCGCTCTATCTGATCATCAAGCGCATGCGTACGCCTATGTACGTATTGATAGTCACATTCTCCATCTCCATTCTGGGTATGGTTCTCATACCCGGGGTGGATGACCAGGGGAAGCCATACCACCTAAGCTTCTTCGACGCATTCTACTTCGTATCCTACATGGCTACCACCATCGGTTTCGGCGAGAGCCCTTACCAGTTTACGTATCCGCAGAAACTGTGGGTCGGATTTACGATCTATCTGACGGTCATAGGGTGGCTCTACGCCATCGGATCTATAATCACGCTGGTGCAGGACAAGGTTTTGGCCGCTCAGATAGCTCTTGCGCAGTTTCAGAGGAAGATCAGGAAGATGGACGAGCCGTTCATCATCTTCGTCGGTTACAACTCCATGACCAAAGCGATCATAGACAGGCTCACGAGCGAAGGTATACGCAGCGTCATCATAGAGAAGAACGAAGAGAAGATAAAGCTGCTGGCACTCGAGAACTACTCGATCGAGGTTCCGGCGCTTGTAGGTGACATAAGGGACCCGAACGTATTCAGGACCGCCGGAATCCACAAGCACAACTGCAAGGCGGTCGTATCGCTTTTCAACGACGATGTGATGAACCTCCATGTAGCCCTCTCGGCCAAACTCATGAACAGGCACGTTACGGTCATCGTGGAGGCGACCGAAGAGGAGTATGCGCAGAACCTCAAGACGATAGGTGCCGACATCGTCGAAAATCCGTTCAAGATTATCGCGAAAAGGATATACCTCTCTCTTAAATCGCCGTCGCTTCTTATGCTCGAGCAGTGGGTATACGGCGATCCGCTGGTTCTAAGAAGAAAGGACAGGCTCCCGAAGGAGGGCAAATATATAGTCTGCGGATACGGGAGGATGGGTACCGCTCTGGAGGTGGGCCTCAAAAGGGCCGGCATAGACTACATATTCATCGAGGCGAGCCCCAAAAAGGCGGCGAAGGCCAAAAGGGGGGAGAAGGTTATGGTCGGTGACGCGGACGACAAGAAGATACTCCTGAAAGCTGATGTGCAGGAGGCCGCCTGTATAATCGCGGCGACGAAAGACGACCTGCTGAACCTCTCGATCATAATGGCGGCAAAAAGGATAAACCCCGATATCTACACCGTAGCCAGGGAGAACAGGATAAACGATGCCGTAGTCTTCAAGGCGGCCAAAATCGACAGGGTCATCACCATAGAGACCCTGATGGTAAAAAAGACGTACAACACGCTGGCAAGGCCTCTGGCCGACCGTTTTATACGCCTCATCAACTACCGGGGCGAAGAGTGGGGTAGACGTGTCGTGGAGCAGATGAAGCAGAATATCGGAAACAATCCCGACACGTTCGAGACGGTCATAGACGAGAGTCACGCTTTCGCCCTCGTCCGCCATATGAGGGAGAGCGGTGAAGAGATCCCGTACGATGTTTTGTGCAGAAGGAGAGACGACCGCAGCAAGAGGAACCCTCTGCTTATTCTCTATGTCAAGAGGGGGGAGGAGGAGATCCTGCTTCCCGAACCGGACCTCCCTATAAAATTAGGAGACCGTATATTGATGGCGGGAGAGAGGGACTCTTTCGAGGATGTCGAGTACATTATGGAGAACATAAACGAACTCTGCTATGTGCTTACCGGAGAGGAGTGCACCCAGTCTCTGGTCAGCAGGTTTCTGCTCGGGTCGAACGGCAAACCGTAGTGAGTAGGTCGCGGCCGTTTCGGCGTGGCGGTCGTACCGATCTGTTCGGCTTTGGATTTAGGCTCAGCCCCTCTCTTCGCTCTCCTCCTCTCTTTCTCCCCGTTTCTTAGGCAGCAGAATTACGGGTGTCCCTTCCAGATCGAAGCTCTCGCGCAGCCGGTTCGTCAGGTAGCGGATGTAGCTGAAGTGGATTCCGCGCGGACGGTTCGATATGAGTGCTATTTTCGGCGGTTTTATAGCGTATTGTGAAGCGAAAAGAATATTTACGGGTTTCCCTTTGAAGCTCGGGATGTGGTGTTTTATCGTCGCCTGCCTTATCACTTCGTTCAGATCCCTCGTGGGTATATGTCTGGTGTAGTTTTCGAAAACCTTCAAAATCGCATCCGCAATCTTGTGCACCCTCTTTTTCGACTTTGCCGAAACGGTTATGACGGGCGCCCATGAGAGAAACTTGAACCTGTACCTGAGCTCGTCGACGATCTCTTCGTAACTGCCGAGCGCCTCGTCCCACTTGTTCAATACGATAATGCAGCCGAGCTTGAACTCGTCCACCAGTCCCGCTATCTTCTCGTCGAGTTCGCTAAGGGGAGCACTCGCATCGAGCACCAGCAGCGCTATATCGGCGCGCTCGAGCATCTGGCGGGTGCGCCCGAGGGCGTAGCGCTCTATTCCCTGTATCTTTCCCCGTCTTCGCAGCCCGGCCGTATCTATGAAGGTTACCGTTTTTCCGCCTATGACCATCTTCTCGTCTACCGGGTCTATGGTGGTGCCGGCTACATCGCTTACGACGGCCCTTTCGCTGCCCAGAAGGGCGTTTAGAAGCGAGCTTTTCCCTACATTGGTGCGGCCGATTATCGCCACCCCTATCTCGTCGAGACTCTCCTCCTCTTTAAGAGTTCCGCTCTCGTCGAACTTCTCTATGAGGTTTTCGAGCGCATCATCGTCTTCGATAAGCGGTATGGGAACCGGCTCTTCGAGATGGCCCTTTACCCACTCGATCAGCTTCCCGACCCTTCTGTTGTGCGAGACGGAGATCGCGAACATCTCTTTGGCTCCGAACTCTCCGAACTCCCAGGCGCGCTCCTCCTCCCTGTCGTTGTCGATCTTGTTTATCACGAGCGCTATCGGTTTGCCGAGTCTCTGCAGCTTGTAAAATAGCTCTTTGTCGCGTTCGTCCGGCAGTTTCTTGCCGTCTACGAGATAGAGTATCACATCGGCCTCTTCCGCCGCCTCTATCGCCTTGTTCTTTACGCTCCTGAAGAGTTCACTGCTCTCGTCTATGCCGCCCGTGTCGAGTATCTCGGCCTCTCTGCCGTCGAAGTCGATAAACTCCTTTTTGACATCCCTGGTCGTACCGGCGGTTTCGGACGTTATCGCTATGCGTCTTTTGGCCAGGCGGTTGAACAGGGAGCTTTTTCCGACATTCGGCTGTCCCAGAATCGCTATCTTTTTCATATCCCTCTTTGATTCACAATAATTTAATACGATTTTATCGAAAATGTGATTAAATAAGCCAGTGAAAGGATTCGGTATGAAAAGAGCGATATTTCTGATGATTGCGCTTTCGGGTCTGCTGTTGGCGGAGACGATACACGCGACCTACAAGATCGAGTACGGAATCTTCGGAAAGATGGGTGTCTCTGACGCCTATTTGACCAAAAAGGGAGGAGAGTACGAGATAAAGATGGTGGCGAAAGCGACAGGTCTGGCGAAGGTTCTGAGCGGTGGACGCGTGGAGATATACGGCAGCAAAGGTGTCATCGTGGACGGAAAACTGCTGCCGACCACCTTCACCAAAGATATAAAGCGCTCAGGGAAGCGGCGTATAAAGATATACACTTTCGACCATGTCGCGAAGAGGGTCGTTTTCCACGAGGAGAACTACCGCGACGGAAAGCTCAAGGACAAGAAGGACGAGACGCTTCCCTACTATGCCGAAAACGATATACTCTCTCTCTATTTCAACATAAGAGATATCATAGGTGACTGCAAGATGCCTTTCGCAAAAGATCTGAAAGCGGTCGGTGCCGAAAAGAGAACCGGCCGGGTCAGGGTGGAGACCGTCACCGGAGATGGGAGGGAGAAGCTCAAAAGGAGCCTCGGCGACGAGCCCTGTTACCTCAAGGTGACGATCTACCAGAAACTCTTCGGATCCAAAGGCGGGGAGCTCTACCTCTCTCTCGACAGAGAGTTCATAGCCCGAAAAGCACTTCTGAAAGATGTGATAATGTTCGGGGACATTCGTGGAAAGCTGACACATTTGGAACGGAAGAGATAGAGGATATTGAGAGATCGGATAGGGCGTATCGATGCCGGTGTAAGATATATGCTCTTTGCATCCCTGATGTTCGCACTGATGGGGGTTTTCGCAAAAATTCTGAGCCAGAGTATGCCCTCTTTGGAGGTTGTCTTTTTCAGAAACCTCTTCGGTGCGGTTCTGATTGCGGCAACGCTTGTGAAGAGGCCGATGAGACAGAGGGGCGGAAAGGGGTGGCTCCTCTTCTTTAGGGGCATGATGGGGTTTTTGGCGCTTCTGGCCTTCTTTTACAATATAGCCCACATACCCCTCGGCGATGCCATGACATACTCCAAAACCTCCCCGATCTTTACGGCCCTTTTTGCGTGGATTTTTCTGAAAGAGAGGATGGGAGCCGTCGGCTGGGCGGCTCTCGTTCTCGGGTTTGTCGGCATCCTCTTTATCGCCAAGCCTTCCGGCGCCGTGCTCGACAAGACGGCTTGGCTCGGCATATTCAGCGGTGCCGGCGCCGCGCTGGCATATACGGCGGTAAGAGAGCTCAGGAACTACTACGACACGAGGGCCATAGTGCTCTCGTTCACGGTCATAGGTAGTGTCGGCCCGCTCGTCCTGATGGCGGTAAGCCCATATGTGAATGCACCGGAGCTCGATATGCTCTTCGGAGAGTTTGTCGCGCCATCCGCCGAAGCGTGGATCTTTATCGTGTTTATGGGTATCTTCGCGACGCTCGCACAGTTCTACATGACAAAGGCGTACGGGGTTACGAAGGCGGGAATCGTAGGGGCGGTAAGCTACAGCAACATCCTCTTCTCAATAATTCTCGGCCTATTCATCGGTGATCCGCTCCCCGATCCGCTCACATGGCTCGGTATAGGCCTGATAGTGGCGGCCGGAATCGCGGTGGCGGGGGCGAAAGAGAAGAGAGCCTGAGAAATTGTCTCGAAATATTCGATTTCGAAGCTTCAGGAGGGCTTAGGACCGCTTACCCGGGCCGAATTGAGGATTTGGCCCGGAATTTGCGTAACATCGGGTGTTAAGATAAAATATGGTAGAGTAAGAGCATGTCAAGTGCAGACGCTCCTGTTTGGAAAACGGCCGTAACGGCGTTCTTTGCGGCTCTTGGCAGCAGTGTGCCGCTTGGACTGATTTTATGGCTGTTTCATCGAAACGGTATCGGCAGGACTCGAACCTTGCCACGGCCATAATGAGTGCACTCTATATCGTAATCTTTTTTCCGTTCTTTTACCGAGAAAAGCAGGCGCGGGAGTCTGCAGAGCGAACTAAAGGACGATCTGCTGCCGGATGAGCTGACGAAGCTCTGCAGAAGTACCGTTTTTGAAGAGCTCCGCCCGCACAGGTAGAGCTTGCCAAATGTAACAGATGGCCGGTGGGCCTCGTAGTTAATGGATATAGACAGCCTCTCCGAAACCGACGAAAAGTATGGCTGCGAAGCGGGGAACCTGGTTTTGAGACACTTCTCTTCGATGTTTAAATCTTCGATAAGAGAGCTATCTTGGGGCCCGTTACGATCGACCGTTTCGTGCTTCTTCTTCCCGACTGCGATGCAAGGAGCGTGCAGAGTGTCATGCAGCGGTTCCAGGCAAGAGTGCTGGAGTCGCCTGCGGAAACGGAGGATGGTGAACCGGTAAACATTCCCTTCTCTTGCGGGGTCGTTTCGTTCGCCGGGCAGGTTGCGAGATTCGATACCGTTATGAGCAGGGTGGATGAAGCGCTGATGCGTGCCAAGAAAAAAGGAGTCAACCGTATTGAACTCTTTTGAAAGGTGTCGTTCGTGAACAATATTGCAAACAGGGGCCGCTACAAGATTCTCGGCGGGCTGTTGGGAGGGATTTTTTTAACGAGTGCGGCTGCATGGCTGCCGATGCTTGCGGAACTTCTGGAAGCGGGCGGGTTTAAACATGAAGATGCGAAAATAGCGGCATATGCGATCTTTTTTTTAGTCGCTGCCGCCGTATCGTACCTCTTTGTGACCGAGCTGATCAAGGCCCGTATCCAGAAGAGAAGATGCGACGAAGTGCTAAACACCTCGATGCTGTTCGAGCTTCACGACAAGCAGATGTTTCATACAATGGGCAAAAAGCAGATCGACCTTGCGAAACGGAACGGGTGGGATGTCAGTATGGTTGCTATCTATATCCAGCCGGTAAACCGCCGCAAAGGGGTTCCCGACATAAGCTCACATATAAAAGAGATAGCGGTGAAGGAGCTGGAGAGGGCCACAAGATGCAGTGATCAGGTGGGGAGTTTCGCCAAAAACGAGTATCTTGTATTTTTGCAAAACTGCAACATGGAAAACGCGAAGGAGATCGCATTGCGCTTCAAAAAAAGGTTGTCGGACAGGTATGTTAATGTAGACGACAGGGTCTACAAACTCGAGTGCAAATGCGGAATATCGACCCTGAGCCCCTCTACGGCCGATCTGAAGAGGCTGATGGAGTGCGCCTACGAAGCGATGGATCGGGCGGCCGAGAGGCCGGGCAGCGTAATAGAGACGAGTCGGGCCGCCAGATGATCGGTGTAGAGATACTCTATGCGGTAATCGGTTTGTTTGCGCTTGCCGCTATAATCGAAGGTGTTATGTGGGTGCGCTGCAAAAGGGCCTTCAAAAAGAGCCGGCAGGAGGTGGAGTCGCTCAAGGATGAGATCCAGAGCGTACGTTCTCTCGATGAGGCCTCCGGAGCCTACAACTACCCCTTTTTCGTCAAAATGGCGAATCTCCAGATCAAGATGGCAAGGCGTCACAAGTGGCCCGTAACTCTCATGATCGTAGATGTCGACCAGCTCGAGAGTATAAATTTGCGCTACAGCTTCAAGACCGGCGACGCGGTACTCAAACATCTGAACGATTCGATCCGTTCCGTCGTACGTGCGAGTGACGTTTTGGGAAGGTTCGGCGGTTCCGGCATATTCGTGCTGCTTTCGGAGTGCGATACCGAAAATGTGGGTACCGTAAACGAGAGGATAGAGCAGAAGATAGAGAGAGACCCCCTGATGCAGGGTGACAAAAGGGTGGAGTATCGAAGAAGCTACGGAGCCGTAACGATGTACGGCAAGCAGATACACCTCAACAGGATGCTCGGCCTTGCCGAGGATGCGCTGGCGAAGGCCAAAGAGAAGAGAAAAGAGATAGTTATATTCGACAAAGAGGGAAGCGAAGTATGATTTTGATTGCGGGACCGTGTGTTATAGAGAGCAGGGATAGCGTTATGCGCATAGCCGAAGCGCTGAAAAAGTACGATGAAGAGGATTCGATCGACTTCTACTTCAAAGCCAGTTTCGACAAGGCGAACAGAACCTCCCTGGAGAGCTACAGGGGTCCCGGGCTCGAGGAGGGCATGAAGATCTTCGAAGAGGTCAAAGCCCTTTTCGGGTACAAGACGCTGACCGATGTTCACGAGTCGCAGCAGGTTGCGGAGGCGGCAAAAAGTGTGGATGTGCTCCAGATACCGGCCTTTTTGTGCCGCCAGACCGACCTTTTGGTGGCGGCGGCGAAAACAGACGCGATAGTAAACATAAAGAAGGGGCAGTTCATGGTCCCAGCCGATATGCGCTACTCGGTCGAGAAGGTTCTAAAGACCAGGGGGTTCGACAGTGTAGATTACGAGACGAGCGCAAAGGCAGGAGTATGGCTGACGGAGAGGGGAACGACATTCGGCTACGGCAACCTCGTCGTAGATATGCGCTCCCTGCCGATAATGCGAAAGTTCGCCCCGGTGATATTCGACGCCACACACAGCGTTCAGATGCCGGGGCAGGGCGGAAAGACCGGCGGCGACAGTTCGTTTGTGCCATACCTCGCCAGGGCGGCGGCCGCCGCCGGGGTGGACGGATTCTTTTTCGAGACCCACTTCGACCCTTCAAAGGCCCTGAGCGACGGACCGAATATGATTAAACTTGAAAATCTCGACACACTTTTGACGCAGATAGAAGCTATCAGGGAGATTGTAGAAGAGCAGTAGCCGCGAACGCGGCGGACGGCGCGCCGAAACGAACCGCCGCCGTTATGCTAAAATATCATACTTTAATCGACGAGGAATACCATTATGAACGTTATAGAAGGACAGCTCAAACTGACAGGCTCCGAGCGCATTGCGATTATCGCGAGCCGTTTCAACCATATCATCACCGACAGGCTGGTAGAGGGGGCGAGAGACGCGTTTCTGCGCCACGGGGGGATGGACGAGAACCTCGATCTCATACTGGTTCCGGGGGCCTTCGAGATTCCGTTTGCGCTCCAAAAAGCCCTTGAGAGCGGCAAATACTCCGCCGTATGCTGCGTGGGCGCGGTAATCAGGGGGTCGACTCCCCATTTCGACTATGTGGCGGCCGAGGCTACCAAAGGCGTCGCGAGCACGACCCTCAGGTACGGCAAACCCGTGGCTTTCGGCGTTTTGACGACCGATACGATAGAGCAGGCCATAGAGCGTGCCGGGTCGAAAGCCGGAAACAAGGGCTTCGAAGCGATGGCCGGGCTGATAGAGATGATCGATCTCTATAGAGAGATGGAGGGTTAATGGCCACCCGTCACCAATCCAGAAGCGCGGTCATCGGCCTTCTATATGCCCACGACATAGGCAACCCGGAGGTGGAGCGCTTCGCCGAAGAGCTGCTGGAGGAGAAGAAGATAAGAAACAGGCAGAGGGAGTTTGCCATGAGTCTCTACAACGGTGTGCTCGGCCACCTCGAAGAGATCGACGGGAAGATTAGAGACCACCTCAAGGATTGGGACTTCGAGAGGCTCGACCATGTGGACAAGTCGATCATGAGGCTCGGCACCTACGAACTGCTCCATACCGATCTCGACCGTGCGGTAATAATAAACGAAGCGGTCGAACTGGCCAAGGAGCTCGGCAGCGACCAGTCGCCGAAATTCGTCAACGGGGTCCTCGATGCGATAGAGAAGTCGGCAAAGGGTACGAAAAGATGAGCCGCATGAGTAAAGAGGAGGCTGTAGAGCTCATAAGAAACGGCGACCTCAAAACTCTCGGAGAGATGGCGAGCGAGGTTAAAAAGAGGCTCCACCCGAAAAAGTTAACCACCTTCGTCGTGGACAGGAACATAAACTATACCAACGTTTGCTGGGTAGACTGCAACTTCTGCGCCTTCTACAGGCACGGCAAGGATGACGACGCCTATGTGCTCAGCTTCGAAGAGATAGACCGAAAGATCGAAGAGCTCCTGGAGATCGGGGGGACGCAGATTCTCTTTCAGGGCGGCGTACATCCGAAGCTCAAGATAGAGTGGTACGAAGATCTTGTAGAGCATATTCACAAAAAGTTTCCTACCGTTACGATACACGGATTCAGTGCCGTAGAGATCGACTATATCGCCAAAGTCTCGCGCATCGGCGTCGAAGAGGTGCTAAAAAGGCTCGCCGCCAAAGGGCTCAGCTCGATTCCTGGGGCCGGAGCCGAGATACTCAGCGACAGGGTACGCGACATAATAGCTCCGAAGAAGATAGACGTGAAAGATTGGCTGAATGTCCACAGGCTCGCGCACAAAAACGGAATAAAGTCGACTGCCACGATGATGTTCGGAACGGTGGAGAGCGACGAAGAGATCGTCGAGCACTGGGATCTGATCAGGAGTCTGCAGGATGAAACTGGCGGATTCAGGGCTTTTATAATGTGGAGTTTCCAGCCGTACAACACTAAGCTTCAGCGCGAAGGGATAGTTACGCACAAAACGAGCCCTAACCGCTACCTGCGCCTTCTTGCCGTTAGCCGCCTTTTTCTGGACAATGTCAAAAACATACAGAGCTCGTGGGTTACGCAGGGCAGTTACATCGGCCAGATGGCCCTTTTGTACGGGGCGAACGATCTCGGAAGCACGATGATGGAGGAGAATGTGGTAAAAGCGGCCGGAGCCGCCAACCGCATGAACCGGGAGGAGATGATACGCCTCATAAAAGATATAGGTGAAACTCCCGCGCAGCGCAATACCGCCTACGAGATACTGGAGACCTTTTGAACGCTTACGCACGGCCATACGGCGGCCCTGAACGGGCACTCTGCACCGAGATCGTCAAAGAGGTTTCGAAAATATGAGAATATTGAAGAGTTTTGCTCTGTTTCTGACGCTTTTCCAAGGAGTTTTAATGAGCGCTTCGCTGCACAAAGTCGAGATAAAGGGTGTAGAAGTCCCGCTGATTTTCGAGGAGGAGAGGCTGCTGCCGATAGCCTCCATGCAGGTTGTCTTCGGCTACAGCGGCTCTTTGGCCGACGACGGCCATGCAGGGCTGGCGAAGTTTTCGGCCAGGATGATGAACGAAGGCACCAAAACCCTTGGCAGTACGGGTTTCGCCAAAGCGCTCGAAGAGAGGGCGATCAGCCTTAGCGCACATACCGGAACGGAAACCTTCGTCTTCGAACTGGGCAGCCTTAAAGAGGAGTTTGCCAAAGGGGTAGAACTCTTCTCCTCCCTGCTGCGGGATCCAAACCTCACGCCGAAGAGTTTCAAGAAGGTGCAGGCGACCACCGTCGGCTCTTTGATGCGAAGAGAGAGCGATTACGACTACCAGGCGAGCCTTCTGCTGAAGAGACTGCTGTTTGATGGTACGCCGCTGGCCAGCCCTGCGGACGGAACCGTAGAGACGATAGAGTCCCTGAAGCTGGAGCAGGTTAAGAGCTTTTTGAAAGAGCATCTTGTCCTTCGCCGCGCCATCGTGGTTATAGGAGGGGCGATGACGCTCGAAGAGGCGAAGAGGTATGCTAAAGATGCCCTGAAGAGTCTCGATGAGGGAGAGGCGGAGCCGCTTCCGTACTTCCAAGCGAGCGATGCCGCGAAAACCGAGAGCGAAAAGAGGGCTACCGACCAGGCCTACATCTATTTCGGCTCCCCGTTCGAGATGCGTGTGGACGACCCGAAGCGCTACAAGGCGAAAGTGGCCGCTTTCATTCTGGGAAGCAGCGGTTTCGGAAGCAGGCTGATGGAGGAGGTGAGGGTAAAGAGGGGGCTTGCCTACTCCGCATACGGCAGAATCGTTCTGAACAGGAGCAGCAGCTACTTCAGCGGCTATCTGCAGACAAAACTTGAGAGCCAGGATGAGGCGGTAAAGGTCGTCAAAGAGGTGATCGCCGACTTCGTCAAAAACGGAGTGAGCGAAAAGGAGCTGGAGGATGCGAAGATGTTTCTGCTCGGCTCCGAGCCTCTTAGAAACGAGACCCTTTCACAGCGTCTGGGCAGGGCCTTCAACGAATACTACAAAGGTCTCGGCCTGGGCTACTCGAAAAAAGAGCTTGAGCTGATAGAGGCTCTGAAACTCGAAGATCTCAACGCCTTTATAAAGTCGCACCCGGAGATACTGAAGCTCTCTTTTGCCATCATAACAGATGACAAGAAGTGAGGGGCTTGCAAAAGCCGGATTCTCGTCGCTGATAGAGTTGGCGATAAACATCCCCCACTCATACAGCGATACACGTCTCAGCGAGAGGGTGGAGGTTTCGAAGATCAATACGATAGAGGCGGAGGTGCTCTCCGTCTCGAGGCCCCCCAAAAGGCTCCTGGTCATGGTCAGGAGCCATGTTGGCGAGCGGAATATAGAGGTAACCGTTTTTCACCCTAAACCCTACCACAATGCACTCTTCAAGCCCGGCATGAAGCATGTTCTGCAGGGAAGGGTGGAGCTGTTTGGCAGAAAACTTCGGATGACCAACCCGAAAATCGTCTCGAAAACCGGTCAAATAGTCCCCCGCTACAGGTGCAGGACGAGGCAGGATATCTACAGGCGGATCGTAGATGAGCTTGTCAGTGTGGAGAGCCTGGTGGAGGAGGGGCTCGAGAGGGGTACGGCGGAGCTGATAACAAGGGCACACAGACCGGACGGAAAGTGGCTGGAGCTCTACCGGAAGCATGGGGGGATCGGCCCGAAAACCCTCGAGGCCCTGAAGTTCGCAGAGGCGTTCGACTACTTCTCGAGGATGCGCGCCAAGCGTGTAAGGTTCGATGCCAAAAGCTCCCTTGAAGGGAGTATCGAGCCCTTTTTGAAGAGGCTCCCGTTCGAGTTGACAGAGGGTCAGAAGGGGGCGGTTTCGGATATCGCCGAGGATCTGCGCGGCAAGACAGCGGCGCGTCGCATGGTGGTAGGGGATGTCGGGTCGGGGAAGACGATGGTTATCCTGGCCGCCGCCATGATGGCCTACCCCCACAGGTCGATACTGATGGCACCCACCTCGATACTTGCCAGACAGCTCTACGAAGAGTCAAAAAAGCTGCTTCCCGAGTATGTCGATATAGCGCTCGTTACCCAGGGCGGCGAAAGGGGCGACCCCTCGAGTGCACACTTTATTATAGGAACGCACGCCATTCTCTACAGGGATCTGCCCGAAGCCGATCTGATTATGGTGGACGAGCAGCACCGTTTCGGTACCGAGCAGCGCAAAATATTGGAAAAGTTCCACTCCGACGGCAAAAGAAGACCCCACTACCTGCAGTTTTCCGCTACACCGATTCCAAGAACACAGGCGATGCTCGATTCTGCGCTGATAGATATTTCGCTGATAGGGTCCACCCCTTTTGTGAAAGATGTGAAGAGCGAAATCGTAGGCAGACGCGATTTCGCAAAGGTGAAAGAGCATATAGAAAGGGAGACAGCCGAAGGGAGGCAGGTGCTCGTGGTCTACCCCCTTGTGGAGGAGAGTGAACATGTCGGCTACCTCTCTCTCGAAGAGAGCGAGAAGTTCTGGAGGAGTAACTTCGACGGAGTCTACGTTACCCACGGCAGGGACAGGCTCAAAGAGGAGGTTCTGCAGGAGTTTGCGCAAAGAGGGAGCATTCTGCTCTCCACTACCGTCATAGAGGTAGGCATCTCTCTCCCAAAGCTCTCCACCATAGTCATAGCCGGGGCCGAAAGAATGGGGCTCTCCACGCTCCATCAGCTCAGAGGGCGCGTGGGCAGAACCGGTCTGAAGAGCTACTGTTTTCTGTTTACCAATACCCCCGACAACGAGAGGCTTAAAGCTTTCATCAAAACCAAGGACGGTTTCGAGATCGCGAGGCTCGATCTGAAGTTCAGGAGATCGGGCGATATTCTGGAGGGAAAAATTCAGAGCGGAAAAGAGTTTCTTTGGCTCGATACGGCCGAAGACGAAGAGATCGTCAAGAGGGCGAAAGAGGCGGCAGGCGGGCGCTGAGCGCCCGGTCCGGTCTCAGTATAGTCCGAAGCGTCCGTCTCCGCGTCTGTAGAGTACGCGCATCTTTCCGTCGATATCGTTGAATACGATGAACTGCTTGTCTGGAGACTCTTTTAGCATGTTTAGCGCCTCCTCTATCTCGAGCGGCTTGTAGAGGTCGAGCTCCATCGGTACTATCTCGTCCGAATCGTCTGCAAGTGCCGCCGCTATCTCCGCTTCGTGGGCGGCAGCCAGTTCGTCCGGGCGGACAGATTTGTGCTCGGTCACTCTGTCGTGGTGGCGTCTGAGAACCTTCTGTGCACGATCTATGGCGAGATCGACGGCTGCATAGACATCCTTGTCTTTCTGGCGGATCACTACCGTGTTTTTGTTTGCCATGTGGATTACGAACTCGACGCTGTAACCTTTCTTTCCGTTTCTCTCGTCCGCATCTATTACGACACGTGTAGAGATGATGTCGAGATTGTACTTTTTCAGACCGTCAATAGCGTTTTCGATATGGTCTTTTATGGCATCGGTCAGCTCGAAATGGCGACCAACGATGCTGATATTCATCGTATAACTCCTTTAAATAGTGTATTCAGAGACATTGTATCAAACAGTGGCTTAAGGCTTTTGTATTGTGCGGCGGTGATAGCGTACCGTCTCGTTTGTTTCTGTGTCCCTGTAGGTTACGGTAGTGTCGATCAAAACGGTGCCGTTGGAGTCGGCGGTAGCGATGCCGTTGTCGAGGGTGTTGCACGTTGTGGGCATTCCGTTTCCTATATAGAAGAGTTTCATGTTTATATCGTACCCCGTACCTACACCGGCGTAGTTCAGGTTCAACTCGTTTATGCAGTCGACGGTGTTGTTATGGGCCGATATCGCCATTAGAGCGAGCTCGGTGGAGCTTTTTGCGAGTAATTGCGCCTGCTCTCTCAGGTAGAGGTCGCTCGTCTGTTTCGTCGTCTGTGAAGAGAGCGAGAGTGTAAGCATCATGAGTACCGCAATAAGCACCATAAGGAAGATAGCCGATAGAAGTGTGAATCCGCTGCGCATCAGAACACCACCTTCTCTTTGCATACGGAGATGTTGTTGTCTACAACCCTTTCGCCCGCACACAGTTTTATGCGAATGACGTCGCCGTCCTGCCTGAACTTGAACGTGGTGACGTTCTCCACCAGAAGGTTTTTGAATACATTTTGTGCCGTATCGAATCGTTCGCCGCTCCATGGCTGGTAGTTCCAGTAGAGCACAAGGTCGCAACCGTTCGTACAGTTGAGCGGATCCGGCGCTATGGCATAGGCTGTCCAAACAAGCTTGTAGCGCTCATAGATCTCTTCGGGTGTGATGGTATCTGTTATCTGGAAGCTGGTGTCATCTATGATTCCTATATTATATACATAATCACTACTGTTTCCGTACCAGCCATATTTTGAGATATTAAAATCACCCCAGGTATCAGGAAATATTATGGCGGCGTCGGCTATGGAGGATAAACTGTTGGAAAGGTCGGCTATTATGGCATCTACACTGTTGAGTTTGCTACCCGGTGTGGAAAGAGCCGTACTCGATGAGGCATCCAGATCGATGAAACCGCTCCATCCCGGGGTGAAGTAGTTTCTTGTTGCGTTGTATTCACCCTTGAAGCCGGTTTCGTCGTAGCCAATCCATTCGAGTATCGTGAAACTGTTGTCCATATTCGGGTCTGAAGCCGTAATAAACGAGCTGAAATCCGGCTTTACTCCTATGGCTGAAGACTTTATGCGGTACTGCAGCCTCTTTGCGATCTGCTCGAGAGCCGTCTCCGTTTTCGTCTGAAGAGAGTTCATCGACCTCGTTATTAGATAGTTTTCATAAATCTTTACATAGACTTCCGATCCGATGGCGGCGATTATACCGAAGACCATGATGACGAAAACGAGTTCGACAAGCGTAAATGCCCTTCGCAGTGCTTTCACGGCGCGACTCTTCTTGAGAGATATCCTACTTCGCCTATATTGGCACTGAACGCTACGAGTCTGATCGTATCGCCGTCTTGCGACGTTACGGTAGATGTGATCATCTTTATGCTCGTGGGCATGTTGATCACCGGGGCGGTGTTTATGGTTCCGTTGATCTCGCTGGCCGTATAGTTTGTCGCGTCGAGGTTGTCGGGAATGTAGGAGACGGTTATCGTCGAGCTGTATGATCTTTTATAGTCTTCGGAGTTGTTGTTTTCGCTATTTATGAGTACGTTTCCCGCGCTTGTAAGGTCGTCTATATCATCCATGTCACCTGAATCGCTGCCGAGGGTCGCGGGAGAAGTTGCCCATCTTTGGGTGTTGTAGCACTTTCTTCTCGCTTTGCCTTTGAAGTTGCCGACTCTGCGCCTTCCATCAGCGTAATCTATGCACTCAAGCGCAGTTGTGAAGTTCGTATCGAGAATTTTTGCGTAGCTACCATTTATGGTCTCGTCAGTCTGTTGCTCGTCCCATCTATAACTCATGATATTGACAACCTGGGTTAGGCCGGCCATGACCGCCTCCTGTCTGAAGGAGGTTTCAACGTTTCTGGTGGTTTCCGTCATTATAAGCGGTATGCTCATGAATGCTATACCGATAACTACGATAGAGACGATAAGCTCTATCATAGAAAAGGCACTTCTCACCACTCGATCCTTCTATTCGTACTCCTGCTGGCATTCGTCTCTACAGTTTTGCCTAGCTTTCCTATGCCGGCCCAATTGCCGGCGACTCCTTCGAATGTTACGTCATAGTATACCCTTCCGTCCGTAAAATATCTATGATACCTGAGCCAAGGCTCTGTTCCGACCATAATTCTGGTTTTATGCGGTTTGGTAGTTCCGGTATACTCGATTTTCGGTGAATAGCTTCCATTTGGTATGTTATATTCGTTAGTGTCTCTGGTACTGAAGTCGTTGATCTTTATGTCGGTATCGAATGAGGAGAATCTCTTGGTGGCATTCAACTCCGTAATGTCACCGTCTCCGTTGCCGTGGTATGGGTTTATCCACCAGTTGACATCGTCTACGCTCTCCCTCCAGCCGTTGGCTTGGGAGATGTTGAAATCGGGGCAGTTCGTCACAATTGCGTCGCAGTATACTTCCGCATAGATCGGTGTATTTATGCTGTTCTCTTCGGTTCTGTAGTCCGGAGCGTGGAGGCGTCCGTAGTATATGAACCTGCTAAACGGCGGGAAACTTATGCCCCCTTTTACCGAACGGTTACTATCCAAATCCGCCTGGTGGTTACAGGGAGTGAAGTCTTTACAAGTTACATTTACATCTTCTATATCTATTTTTACAGGATCTTCTGTGACAGATGAGATTCTGTCTATATTTATCGCCAAAGCTGCATTCGAGACACCTTCACTGAAGCGGTTGGCCGCTATCGTATCTATATCGTTATTGTCAGTCGTATTGGTTTCGGATGTGTTGATATCGTAGATTCTAAGCAGTGCAGGGGCTGAAAGGGTATTTTCGGCCGGATATAGAGTTCTTTTGAAAGTAAGTTCTATATCTTCTGCGTAACATTGTGCCGAGAAATTCTTCAGAAGAGCCCCGTATTTGCCTCGTGCCGCTATGGGTCCGATTATCTTGATGGACATGTTGTGATCCGTTCTGAGATCGTTCATATATATAAAGTTGTCGTTTGGTGCAGTTATTCCCACACCGCTCATATCGAACTTATAAGGTCTGAAACTCAGACTGATGTCTGTGTGAGTCGTATCGAAATTCGAAGAGACAACACACCCTACCATTCCTGATGAGGGTACACTGTAGTAGCCGTCATTTGGATAGTTTATGCAGTCCTGCCCCCATCTTCCCGGGTTGTCGACCTTCGTCCACTCCGAATCTCTCAAGGCGAACCTATAGAGTCCTACGTCGTCATGACTAATTGAGTTTTTCCCGGTGCCGTTCCAAAATATAAGTCTATAGGTTCTGTTGTTGTCGTTGTAGCAGTTGTAGTTTGTCGGAAAGTTGCTCGTCAACCCAAGAGAGGTCGAGTTCTCTTCTATTGTCCCTGCGGGGTAACTTTCGGCAAAACCCTGTATGTAGCGAAGAGCAGGAGCCTCGCTTCTATATTGTGTTGCATTGTAGTCTACTGTGTAGTTGTAGTCAGCCGCTATGGCGGCATAGGCATCATAGCTGTTGAATGCAACCCCAACTTTTACTGGAGCTATGGAACTGTTTTCATCTGATATCACTATTCTATAGCTTTCAGGCCTGATTGAGAAGTTGTCCCTCGAGCAGAGAGGTTTGCCATAGAATTTCCTTAGGCAGCTATAGCATGTACCCGGGTCTTTGGTACCGTCACAGTCAGTTTTGCATAGGGTGTCGAAAGAGGCGAACTTGTCGTCGTAGAGAGTTTTGTAGCAGAGCTCGTCTGTCCTGCTTCCGCATGTATTTATGACAAGAGTACTTTTATTGTCTTCAAGGTACCATATTCTGAATGCACTGTTTCTCATTGCCAGTTGAGTCTGCTGATTTATGGCGTCTGTAAACTCGCTATCGTCGAATCTGGCAAACAGTGGATTTGTGATATTAGAGTCGGGGTTGTTGCACGATGCGTTCGTGTCACTTCTGAAGAAGTTTACGTTGATCAATTCGACTTCTATATCCGTCGTTATCTTTTTCGTAGTTTCGAAATCTGTATCATAGAAGACACCGTAAACAGCATATGGTCTACCTGATACCTCCGTTATCAGGTTGTATTTGGTGGGGCTCTCCTTGTCGCTTATGATATTGAAAATCCCCCATTCTGGAGCGTAGAGCGTGGATGTGGGGCACCTGCTCTCTTCGTTAAGCTCCCTATAGATCGGAACCGGACCGCTGCCGTAGTCTACTGTGAAGTTCACGTCGAATATGAATGAAGTTTCGAGTTTCGGCTGTGAACTGTTTGTGTCGTAGTCGAAGAGTATGTAGTGGCTCTCGTGGGAGTTCAGAGTGCCTCCCTGCGTGCTCGTCGCGCCGTTTCCGAAGTAGAGGCTGAAACCGTTTTTACTCTCGTTGTGCACCAAATCCCCGGCAGGCTCATATTCGTTTATGTTGTCCGGTGCGATTGCGGCACTTCCGCTTCTGTAGGTGAGCATGGATGTATCTTTTACCGATGCGGTGAATTCGGCATTGGTAAGCGGAAAGTCCCCTTCGAGGCTTCTTACGAGCAGGTGGGTCCTAAGAGGCTTGTCCGGTGCCTGCAGGTGCAGCGTCGTGTTTATATCGTTTGCCGCGCTGTCGAGTACATAGCCGTCTATATCGAAGGTGTAGTCGTAGCAGACCGCTGGCTTGTATAGCTCCGCGGAGAAGGCCATCATGCTTGGAGTGATGTAGTCGTTGTTGCTGTACATCTTTATATAGACGGAGTCGATATACTCGTTTTTGTCCCTGTACTCTTCCATCAGCTCCGAAATATCGTAGTTGTCGACATCCACACCGACATTGTTTATGCTGAGATTGTTGTCGACTCCGTTTACGATGTCGTCTCTTAAAATGTTGTCGAGTCTCGCGTCGAACATGTTGTCGCGGTTGCCTACATCCGTTCCCTCCTCAAGGCCGGGCATATACTGGTATCCGTCCGTCTCTTCGTCGCTTATCTTCATCCAGTCTACGGCATTGTTGTCAGGGGTGCGGCCGTACTTATACTCTCCTTCGCCGGAGAAGACGGAGAGTTGTGCAGCGATTTTACCCGTTTTCGGCAGCCTGAATCCGCTGATTTTAATAGGGTCGTTGTCGCTGATCGAAATGAAACCGTTATAGATGGAGATGTTTTTTGGAGTACCATTTTTGTAGTCCTCCGCATATATTACGACGAGAGACCATCCGCCGAAAGCGCCCGGGCTATCCTCTCTCCCTTCCATCGTGGTAAGGTTCGCTACGGTAAAGGTGTTTTTCCCGGGAGATATCACCCCTCCAGAAAAGAGCGATGTGACATTCGAGAATGCCGCGTAGGTCTGGCCGTTACTGCTTTCGTACACGTGGAAAGTGTTGGCCTTTACATCGTTGTAGCCGTATCCGTTTATGTCGAGTTTTATATCCGTCGCACCGGTAGTGGTTATGTCGAATTCGTCTATATCTATATTCGTTCCCTCACCGACCTCTATCAGATCGTATGTAGAGCCGTTCTCCGCACCGTAGTGAATGGGGTGCTCTTTGTCTACACTTATGCGCCCCTGCCAGAAGAGTCCCGCCCACAAAACTCCAGTGGAGGAGTTATAACTGTCCGGAATCATAATATATGAAGAAGTGGAGTTCCAAGTCGAGTTGTCATTGTCTATATCTAAATATTTGGTTACGTGCATGTTGCTCGTAATATCCTGATAGTCCGTATCTCCGTGACATGTCCCCCCATAGCCGTCTGTAAGTTCGGTAAGGCACAAAACGGTATTTCCGGCGATTTTGTAGTCTCCTACAATGTTACGGGAAGCTGGAGGGTTTATAATGTAGAATGGAAGCTCGATACCAGAGGTGAATACTGTATTGATCTCTATGTTTGCGGTCGCCGTATCGGAGAGGTTGTTTTCGTCTGTTATAGTGTAAGTAAAGGTGTCAGTGCCTATGTAGCCGGGGTTTGGTGTATATGTGAAGTTTCCGTCGGACGAGATTTGGAGGGTTCCATTTGCCGGGTCGGTATACGATGTTACCGCGATATTGGTTCCGGAATCGTTCTTTAGAACATTGTCTGTAATGGGGTTGTCCGGTGTTCCGAAATAGCTGTCGTCGACTGCGTTGACGATATTGTTGGTGTCGTAGAGGCTTACTACAACATTGTCAATCATGGCATCTTCGATGTCTGGTGCCGAGACGTCGTAAGAAATCTCAAGTGTCAGCTTCCCTTCACTGTCCGTAGTCGATGTCAGGGAGTAGCTGTTTTTTACATAATATGTCTGGCCGTCCGCCCCAGGTAGAGTCTCTCCGTTGACGAGGTATTCACCGTTGGCCGTAACGAATATATAGTCCAATATGTTTTTTGGACCACTTTCTTCCCATCCGTTTACACCCCAGAAGTCGAAAGTAATGTATACGGTTTTGTTGGCGTTGGACGGTCCGAAGTCGTATGTTTTATTCGCCGGGGTTTTCTCGGTAGCCATAAATAGTACATGTGATTCTACCGGGCTTCCAATATATTCGATAGATGTACCGTCCCCTGTCCATCCGTTTGCCGATGTCTCGAAATCGTCTGTAAACGTAATACCCCAGGATATCGTAGACAAAAGAGTTATAATCACCACTGTTCTAAACAATCTCATTCTCTACTCCTTAGCAAAAAAGACGGATAGGTTCTTGTCTTCTCGATCCAGCTCTCCTATATTATTAAATTTTATACCAAAGCAGATGAAAATCAAATTATTTTTCGGATACGGTATTTCTGTTGAATTTTCAACTCTTTTTTGCGATTTCATACGCTCTGGTTACAGCTTTTATAAACGCATCTCTTGCCGCGCTCTCTTCAAGGGCGGAGTAGCCGGCCGCCGTCGTGCCGCCCGGACTCATGACCTCATCTTTTATGAGTGCCGGATGGCTGTGTGAGATTAGCGGCGCGAAACCTTTGAAGAGACCCTCCACCAGTTTCGTAGCATCGGCTCTTTTGAGCCCCTCTTTGACGCCGCCGTCGGCCAGGGCTTCGGCAACGAGAGCCAAAAATGCCGGCCCGCTTCCGGCAACGGCGGTCGCTATGTCGAGCTCCTTTTCGCTATCTACCCACAGGGTCTCACCGATCGATCCGAAGAGGGCTTCGGCTTCATCCCTCTTCGTTTCGGCCCCTGTCAGGGCTGTCATAGAAGATCTGTAAGCCGCGGCCAGGTTGGGCATGGCCC
Source organism: Campylobacterales bacterium (assembly GCA_027081015.1). Classification (GTDB taxonomy): domain Bacteria; phylum Campylobacterota; class Campylobacteria; order Campylobacterales; family Hydrogenimonadaceae; genus Hydrogenimonas. Next base: position 23,137 of record JALWMA010000065.1, read on the forward strand.
TGACATAGTTTTCGGCCTTTATACTCTTTTTGAGCTCCTCCAAACCGGTTCCGGCCAATACGGAGTAGACCGTTTCGGCCTTTCCCTTCAGCTCTGAGGCCGTCTCTTTGAGCGCATGCGGCTTTACGCAAAGAATGAGTGTCTGCCCATCTATCTCATACTTCCCGAGAAGTGCCGTAGCCGCATGTTTCGCAAGTTGGTTCGTGAAGTGCAGCAGCCTCTCTCCGTCTCTGCCCACGATCGTCAGATCGTGCTCCTCTTCGAGCCCTTTCGCGAGTGCGAGAGCCATCTTGCCGGGGCCCACTATCGTGATCTTCATGAGAGACTCTCCTCTTTACCCATATATCTTTTCAGAGGTGCCGCTATCTCGAAACCGGGGTATTTGTGGTTGTCGAGCACTATCTGTCCCATCAACCCCCTCTCCCTGTTGAAAAGCAGCGGAGCCAGAAAGTTGACATGGGAGTTTTCCAGCGGAGTGTCCAGTATCATGATATTCAAAACCTCTATCTGTTCCGGAGCTTGAGCCTCCAGGCTTTTCACGGCACTCTCCGGCAGATCGAAGATATAGTCGTTTCTGAGCAGGGAGGGTCTGATCAATATGAAAGAGGGTGCACTCTTGCCCCCTTTGCCGAAAAGTCTGAAGAAGTTTCCGTCGATCGATTCGAGCGTAACCTCTTTGCACGACTCAAACCCCAAAATAGGGAGGGCAGCTTTGAAATCCATCAGATCGTGTCCTTTAGTGTACTGTGCCTCCGAAAGAGACCTTTAATGGGTAAGTAATAATATATCGGCTAAAATCTCTCAAAGTTTATCAAAAAGGTCCTGAATGTATAGTATCGTCATTAAAACTATCGTCGCTTTCTTTCTGTTGCTCTCTGTAGCGGGATGTAGCGGGAAGGGAGAACGAGAGTTCGAAAAGCCGGCACTCTACTGGTACCAGAAGCTTATGCGAAGCGTCGCGGCAGGCAATCTTGAGAAGGCGGACGACTTCTTTACGTCCCTCGAGAGCGAACATGTCGGCTCCCCTTTGATACCGGAGGCGATGCAGATTCTCGTTCAGGCACATATGGACGAAGAGGAGTACCTGCTGGCAAACTTCTACCTTGACGAGTATATGAAGCGTTACGGAACCTCAAAAAACCGCGATTTTATCGAGTTTATGAAGATCAAGGCCTCTTTCATGGGGCTAAAGTCTCCGCAAAGAGACCAGGAGCTCATAGAGGAGACCCTTCAAAAGGCGGAAAGATATATTCGCAGCTTTCCCGACAGTGAATTCAGGCCGTTGGTGCAGACGATAGAGGTCCGCCTTGAGATGACCAGGTTCATGATGAACGAAGAGATCGCAGCTCTTTACGATAGACGCGGCAAACCCGAAGCCGCACGGATCTACCGGGAGCGCAATGCAAAAAGCTGGATCGAGAGGAAGAGTCTGGTTCCCCCTCCCGAAGGTTGGCTCGAGTGGCTGTTCGAATAAACCAAATCGGAGATTTCGAAGCTTCAGGGGTTGCAGGGCCGCTCAACCATGCCTAATTACGGGTTTGGCCCGGGATTTGCGCAATGTCGGCGAATAGAGTTTTCCAGCCGTAAGAGCCGACTCAGCGACCACTTGACAAAAGAGGAAAAAGTCACTATATTTAAGAAAAATTTAAAATTTTGGAGGATATATGCAGCTTAGCGACTATGGTGCATTTCCGGCCGATATTCCGGTGATAGTGGAGGATGACCTCTTTCTCTACCCCTTCATGATATCGCCTATATTTCTGAATGACGAAAAGAACGTACAGGCGGCAGTCGAGGCTGTCGAGACAAACTCTTTGGTGCTTGTCTGCCCGACAAAACCGAACCACGAAGGGGAGCGGACGTTCGATGCGATCTACAATGCGGGGGTCGTAGGCTCGATCATGCGAAAGGTCACGCTTCCCGACGGCCGAATCAAGGTGCTTTTTCAGGGGCTTGCGCGCGGACGCATTGTTGAAGAGGTCTCATCTTCACCCCTGGTCGCGAAGGTAGACATAATTCGATCTAAACCCTACAACGAGCTCAAGATAGAGGCTCTGATGGAGGTTCTGCGTGAAAAGCTTCGTACGCTCTCTTCGGTATCGAACCAGTTTCCGCCCGATCTAATAAGGACCATAGAGGAGAACCACGAACCAAACCGCATAGCCGACCTGATATCGAGTACGATAAGGATAAAGAAACCTGAAGCTTACGAACTATTCATCGAAGAGGATGTCGAGCAGAGGCTGCTGCTCCTGATAGATATAATCAGCGAAGAGATTGAGGCGAGCAAGCTTCAAAAAGAGATCCGCTCGAAGGTTCACAACCGCATAGAGCAGGTAAACAAAGAGTATTTTCTAAAAGAGCAGTTGAAGCAGATCCAGCAGGAGCTCGGTACCGATACCCAGCGGGAGGAGGAGATCGAGGAGTACTACAAGAAGCTGGAGGCCAAAAAGCCATATATGGGCAAAGATGCGTACAAAGAGGTCAAAAAGCAGATAGACCGCTTCGCGCGCATGCACCCCGACTCCGCGGATGCAAACATGATACAGGGGTATCTGGACTGGGTTCTGGAGATACCTTTCGGGAAGCTGGCCAAAAAGCATCTGAGTGTCGAAGATGTTCAGAGACAGCTCGACAAAGACCACTACTCTTTGAAGAAGCCCAAAGAGCGGATAGTGGAGTACTTTTCGGTCAGGGAGCTTGCGGAGCTGAGAGGTGTCAAAGACAAGGAGATCAAAGGTGCCATCCTCTGCTTCGCCGGCCCTCCCGGCATAGGGAAGACGTCGCTGGCAAATTCGATTTCGAAAGCTCTGAAGAGAAAGCTGGTGCGCATCGCCCTCGGCGGACTCGAAGATGTGAACGAACTGCGCGGACACAGGAGAACATACATAGGCGCTATGCCGGGGCGGATCGTACAGGGTCTCATAGATGCGCAGGAGATGAACCCTGTAATGGTGCTCGACGAGATAGACAAAGTAGGCCGCAGCATGAGGGGCGACCCGACATCTGTGCTGCTCGAGATTCTCGACCCGGAGCAAAACAGCGCCTTCAGGGACTACTATCTAAACTTCAACATCGACCTTAGCCAGGTGATATTCATAGCCACCGCAAACGATGTAAGTGCGATTCCGGGCCCTCTGCGCGACCGAATGGAGTTCATATTCCTAAGCAGCTATACGCCGCAGGAGAAGTACGAGATAGCCAAGCGCTACCTGATACCGCAGGAGCTTAAAAAACACGCCCTGAAAAAGAGTGAATTCTCCATTACCAAAGCGGCCCTCGAGACGGTAATAGAGAACTATACCAGGGAGGCCGGGGTCAGGAACCTTCGACGACGTATCGCGGATATGATCCGCAAGGCGGCGAAAGAGATACTGGCGAATCCCGAGATAAAGAAGGTCTCCGTAACCGTCAAAAACCTGCATGAGTTTCTGGACAAACCGGTATTCGAGATAGATATCGCCGAGAGTGCCCCGACGGTCGGGGTGGTCAACGGCCTCGCCTGGACGGCTGTGGGCGGTGACGTACTGAAGATAGAGACGATCAAGATAAAAGGGAAGGGGGCGCTCCAGCTTACCGGAAGCCTGGGCGAGGTAATGAAGGAGTCGGCCCGTATAGCGATGAGTGTCGTAAAGACCCTGATAGACCAGGGGAAATTACCGATAGAGGAGCGTATCATTCCCAAAACGGCAAAAGAGCTCGAGAGCGGGTTGAAGCCTGAGCCGAGCGAGGTCTACAAGCGATACGACCTGCATATTCATATCCCTGAGGGTGCGACGCCGAAAGATGGACCGAGTGCGGGAATTACGATGGCGACGGCGATAGCCTCCATTCTTGGTGAGTACAAGGTGCGTGCGGATGTGGCTATGACCGGCGAGTTGACGCTGACCGGAAAGGTGCTCCCGATAGGGGGACTTAAAGAGAAGCTGATAGCGGCGTACAAGGCCAAAATCAAGAAAGTGCTCATACCCGAAAAGAACTACAAGAGGGATCTCGACGATATACCGGATGTGGTGAAAGAGGCTCTCGAAATCGTCCCCGTCACTAGAATAGAAGAGGTTTTGAAAGAGGCTCTTTTGCTCAAAAAGCACTAATGATGCCGTCGTAACCGCCCATGCCTCGCGGCATAGGCGCTATAGCGGCGAGGAGAGTCAGATGGAGGAGAGGCGCTCTATCTTTCCCATAATGTCGTGCTCTCTGACAGGTTTGGCTATGAAGTCGTTGGCACCGCTGTTGAGTGCTTCGGTCTTTTTTGTCTCGTCCGTAGTTAGCACGATAACCGGAATATTCTGCAGAGCAGGATCCGAATTCATTATCTGTAAAACCGCTATTCCATCCATAATCGGCATTATGATATCCAGTAAAACCAGATCTATGTCGTTTAGGTCACGAAGCAGCGTGATCGCCTTCTGACCGTCGGATGCTTCGACAATTTCGCCGATTATGGGATTCTTTTTCAGCATGGCTGCCATCAGCTTTCGGTTTATCATATCGTCGTCGACAACCAGAACTTTAAGTCCTCTCATCAAATCATCCTTCGCTCTTTATAAATTTCTCTACAATCAGTCTTACCAGATCGCGGTTTACCAGATTGACGATAACTTCGTCGCTCTCTCTCTTCTCCTCTTCCGTAACCTCACTGGCCGGGTCGGTCATTAGAACAACGGCGGCATGCGGTGCGTTCATCTTGATTTCGCTTCTCAGTGCGGTCATACTCAGCTCCTCCGCCTCTTTGTCCACAAATACCAGGCCTGTCTCCTCGTCTATTTTGCCGATCAACTCTTTTATACCGGTAGCGATATCTACTTCATAACCGAGTCCTTGCAGCATGTTGGCAAAGATTTTCCCTTCCAGCAGACTCTTTTTCAGAACGAGAATCTTTTTGGCCGTCTTTTGCGGGCTCTCATCCGATCTCCTCTCGCTCTGCACAGGCCTCTCCTCTACGGTTTCGGGCTGCAGGTCGAAGTTGAACTCCTTTTCACTCTCTTGCGGCGCATCTGCCTCTTTTTCGGGTGATGCGGAGGGTTTTGGAGCACTCTCTTGTCTATTTATCTTCTCCGCAAGAAACTTTTTCAGAATCGAAATTATCTCTTCCCGTATAAGCGGCTTTGTCGTATATTCGTCGAGACCTTCGGCAAGGAAACGCTCCCTGTCGCCTTTGAGTGCGTTGGCCGTCAGGGCCACTATCGGGATGTGCGGTACATTTTCATCCTCTTCGTAGTCGAGAATCTCGTGGGTGGCTTCTACGCCGTCCATGACGGGCATAGATATATCCATGAAGATGATATCGAAATCGCCGTTTCTGCGTTTTTCGAACGCTTCGAGCCCGTTGTCGGCAAGCTCGACTTTGAGGCCGAGATCCTCAAGGGTTCTCTTTATGAGCTTCTGATTGATCGTATTGTCTTCCGCGACGAGCGCTTTTGCGTTGAAGCCTATATGCTCGAGGTCGAGCAGAGGGCGGCGAACCTCTTTGGACACCTCCGATGTTGCCGCTTTGAGTACAGAGACCATCTTTGTCGCGTTGATCGGCTCGTAGAGGATCTTTTCACAGTGCATCTTCAGTGTTTCGATGCGCTTCTGCTGCGTAGACTTTATGATGACATTGCAGTGAAGCGGGGTTTTGCCCATCTTCCTCAAATCGTTGTCCGAAGTGTAGTCGCTGTCGATAATAGCCGACTGAACCTTCTTATCCGATGCCAGCTTGATAAGCTCTTCTGGTGCACCGAAAGGTATCAGTGTGGCGCCGTAGTAGTCGAGGTACTCTTTGATATACTCATCCTGCTTTTTATGTATGGTCGGCGACGTATACATCGCGACAGATACGTTTTCGAAGCGTTTGTACATATCCTCGTTCATCTGCGGCAGCTCATCGAACTCGAGCGTAAAGTAGAACCTGGTGCCTTTCCCGAGTTCGCTTTCGAGTTGCAGGTGCCCCCCCATCAACTCCGCATATCTTGCCGAGATTGTAAGCCCCAGGCCCGTACCTCCGAATTTTCTGGTGACACTCGTGTCGGCTTGGGAGAAGGCTTCGAATATATGGGCTTTCTTGTCGGGTGAAATTCCTATTCCGGTATCTTCGACGCTGAAGCTGATGGCGCATCTATCCGGATCTTCCGCATGCACCTTTCTTATCTCTACATTTATCGCTCCGCCCTGATTGGTAAACTTGACCGCGTTGCTCAGTAGGTTGATAAGTATCTCTTTAATTTTGGTCGGGTCGCCTTTTATGGGCTGGTTGAGCCTCGGGTCGATGAAGCAGGCGAGGTTTACGCTCTTCTCCGCCGCTTTGACGGCATATATCTCCACGGCGCTTTCGAACTCTTCGATCGGATTGAATACGATGTTTTCGATCTCTACCTTGTTGCTCTCGATCTTGGAGAGGTCGAGAATGTTGTTGATGATCTCCAGAAGGTTTTCCGAACTCTTCTCGATGATGCTGACAAACTCTTTCTGCTCACCTTTGAGCTCGGTGTTCTTTAGAAGCTCGGTAAATCCGACGATGCCGTTTAGCGGGGTCCTGATCTCATGACTCATATTGGCCAGGAAGAGGCTTTTGGCTTCGCTGGCCTCTTCGGCGCGCTGCTGTTCGTGCCTCGCCTCCTCTATGATAGTCTGCAGCAGTGAATAGGCTTTGGCGGTTCCCTCTGCAGTATCGAGGTTGATGTTGATCTGCTTGCTCGTAGATTCGGCCGCGCTTTGGAGTATCGCTTCGAGATTTTTGATGTTCTGTGTAATCTCGCGGCTTACGATGTAGCCGAGAGTAGCGAGAATCAGGGTGATGATCCACAACGCGGCCGAAGCCACGGCTATGAACATCTGCTCTTCCATCGTTTTGGCGCTTTTTTGCTCGAGAGATTCGAAAATTATCTTCTGCGCTTTGGAGAGGCGGACTATCTTTTCGGTATTCAGTTTGAACCAGTGGAGGGGATCTACCGTATAGTATCCGTCGTTGATGGAGTGCAGGATCTCGATTCTCGCTTGCGATAGAGCTTTGAAGACCTTTTTAGCATCCGGAGTCGAGAGAAGGGCATGTACCCGCTGTTTCAGCTCCTCATCGTTGATGAAATCATAGTCGTACGCATCGGCCTGTCCTATGTAGTGTATCCATTTCTGGAGCTCCTCATCGCTCATTTTCGTATATCTGGTGAGCACATATGATATGAAGCCGCGCTCGATACCGCTGTACTCTTTCGCCTTCGCGAAATTGACATACGCCTTCGCTTCGTTCGCTACTTCGTGCTCGAGACCGATGGTGGTGACCTTGTCTATCTCTTCGAGCAGCGCTTTTATCAGTACCGAGTAGTAGTTGAAAAAGGCTTTGTTGAAGCTAATCTGCAGCGTATCTATCTGCTCACGTTTTTTGTTGAGCATTCCAAGAAGGAGCCTTATCAGTTTTTTCGGCTTTACATCGGGATGGTTCGAAAGATACCTGTTGAATACCGCGATCTCCTTGTCGACCTCCGCACGCTGTTTTTTCAGCTTCTCGACCGCCTTTTTGCCGTTGGAAGCTATATATATCGAAGTGAGGCCGCGCTCTATGGCCAACTGGGTCGCGACACTGTTTAGAATGGCGTTGTAGTTGATCCGCTCATTGAGTGTCTGCACTTTCAGATAGTTCGTAGCCGACTGGTAGAGAAAAAAGCTGGCAAAAGCCAGCAGAAGAACAATAGGAAAAAGAGATATGAGTTTCAGTTTGCTTCTTACGCCTACTTGCATGGATCACCTCTGGTTATAGTGGAATATTGTATTTGGCCGCTATGGCTGCACATTCGCCCGCTCCGCTCTTTTTGCCCTCTTTCAAAAGGCTGAGAATGGCTTTTTTGTCTTTGTCCCTGCTCACAATCAGGGCTTCGGCAAGATAGCATTTTGCCCTGACGTTTCCGAAGCTGACCGCTTTTTGCAGATATCTTCTGGCTTTATAGATATCCTTTTTTACCCCTTTGCCTTCAAGGTAGAGCAGCCCCAGAAGGAAGTGGGCCTGTTCGGCCCCCTCTTCGGTCACCGCTTTTTCCAGCATCTCTTTGGCTTTCTTGTAGTCTCCGGTTTTGTATGCGCGGATGCCGTCGGAAAAGTAGCTGGCAAACAGTAGTACCGGTGCTATCAATAGCAGTGCGGGGAGGCCTCTTTTCACGCGTGCTCCTTTGCCATCATTTTAGTCAGGGCCGCCAGCTTGTGGTAGAAGTCTATCAGCTCTTTCTCTACCTCTTTCGGATTCCGGGCATGCTGCACATTCTCCATAAGCTGTCGCATGTCCTCTATTCTGAGGTTCGCGGCCACTCCTTTGAGTTTATGGGCAATTTCGTTAATCGTATCTATATCACCCGTTTCGTAAGCCTTTTCGAAGCTCTTCATCTCCTCCCTGGCCTGCTCGATAAAGTCGTTTACAAACTCCAGAATCAGTGATTCGGGCAGTCCCAGGGCCTCTGCGGCTTCGTTCGGATCGAATATTATAGACTCACCCGTATCTCTCTCTTCGAGTTTTAGTTTCGAAGGGGACTCGGGAGCGGATAGGGGCTCCTCAACCTCCACACTCTCCGGAGCGGCCGGCTCTTCGGGCAGGGTTACGAAATCGGCTCTCCCCCCGATCTCCGGCTTGATGCTCTCCTCGGCGGTTACGGTCTCCGGTGCATATATGGAGGCCAGTGTATGCATATAGGTATCGATCTCGCTCCAAGTATCCTCTATGGAATCTCTGTCACCCCTTTTAATCAGGGTTTCGAGCCTCTCCGTCAACGGCTCCATTCTCAGGTTTGCGGCGATACCTTTCAGTTTGAAAGCCTCTCTTTTGACAATGTGGATATTGTCCGATACCATTGCCGCTTTTACCTCGGGCAGATCGTCCGTATATGTCGTTACAAACTCTTTTATGAAAGCCCTGACCATCGTCTCCGGCAGCCCGAGTGTGGCAGAGACCTTTCTGATATCGGGCATCTCGATCGAGAGCTCCTTCTCTTCCGTCTCCGTTTTCGACTCTTCAGGTGCGCTCTCGATGGTTTCTTCTCTCTCTTCGGCTTCGAAAAAGAGCGGTTCACCATTTTTTAAAGCCTCTGTTTCAGGCTCGATTTTCAGGCCTATCTCAGGTGCATCGAGCGGCTTTTCCGAAGGGCTCTTCTCTTCCGTAACCGTATCGAAGAGCGGAATCTCCGGCTCCTCCTTTTTCGGTTCGGTCTCACCGAACTCGAAATCGACAATCTCGAGCGGTTTGTCGTTCCGAACCGCTGTTTCGACCTTCTGTTCTGATGGTTCGATCGTCTCCCCGGTACTCTCCGAAGACAAAGAGAAATCGAACTCCTTCAACTCCTCTTCTCTCATCTCTTCCTGTTTCAAAAAGGGTTCCGGTCTATTTTCGGGTTCTCTTTCCGGAAATGCGGCAAAGCCGGTATCGGCATGGGCCTCGGCAAAAGCGTCTTCGAGAATCTTCTCTTCTAAGGCAGTTTCGGCTGAAGGAAGGCTCTCTCCGAAATCTTCGATAGCGGAGACGGAACCGTCCGTGAGTCTCAGGTTTACAAACTCGATCTGGTAGAAAAACTCCGGGGTGTTCTCGTCGAACTCTACCGGATAGACGATCTCCATAGAGAGTTCGCATTCGTATGAAGCGTTGTCTTTGGTGGATATTATGACTCTCTTGTGCTCTTTGCCGGCGTTTCGCAAGAAACTCAGCCAGGAGAAGTTTTCGAAGTTGTAGATATATCCGGGCCGCTTGACGAAAAGTTCGCTATAATCGTTGTGCTCGGTATTGAAGTGCTCTATGTCGTGATAACCGGCAAGCTTCAGAGCCTTTTTGGAGATACCGAACAGTTTGCCGTCGTTTCTGTAGATTAGCACGCTTATCCTTTACTCTTCTCATCTTCCAGCATCTGAGCGTATTTTAGGGATGCCGCCTCGATGTCGATACGCTTGGCCGGATGTCTTGCAGCGATGTATCCAACCTTCCTCCCCTCTTTGTAGATCGGTTTGATAAAAGTGCTGACCCAATAGTATCGGCCATCTTTACGTAAATTTTTAACCAGACCCGTCCACTCTTCATCGGCTTGAATGGTATCCCACATCTGTTTAAATGCGGCTTTCGGCATATCGGGGTGGCGAATTATGCTGTGCGGCTGCCCTACCAGCTCCTCTTTTGTGTAGCCGGAGATCTCCAGGAATTTTCTGTTGGCGTAGGTAATAATGCCGTTTAAATCCGTTTCGCTTATTATTACTCCGTCGACAAACGTATACTCTTCGTCAATCGGCTCCGGTCTCTTCATCAAGGCTCCATATCGAATATAAAAGTAATGGTCGAACTATCGAAGATTTATAACCGATTTTACTCCGTTCGCCTAAAACCGGTTTATAAATTTATTTTAGAATAATAGCAAAAACTTCTATGAGTTTTGCTTATTTCAAGTCTCCATACATATATCGGTATTTTTAAACATTTTTCAAGTGCTTATACAGTGAAACCGCATCTTTTTCGCCCAATACCGTGCGGAGCTCTTTGATATCGGCATCTCTTATCGCTTCGAAGGAACCGAAAAAGTCGAGAAGCCGCTTGACTTTCGCCGGCCCTATCCCTTTCGCTTTCAGCAGGGATATCTCTCTATCCTCTTTCAGACGCTGTCTTTTGTGAAACGTTATCGCGAAACGGTGGGCCTCGTCGCGAAGGCGCTGGAACCACTGAAGCCTGGCATCGGTACTCATCAGGCGCATTTCGCCTTTGGGCGTGTGGAGTATATCTTTCGCCGAGCCTTTGGCCCGATGGGCCTTGGCGTCGATCTTCTCTTTCGCGATTGCGACGACCGGCAGGTTGACCTCCGCCTCTTTCAAGAGATCGGCCGCCAATCTCCTGAGCGTCTCACCGCCGTCTATCACCCACAGATCGGGAGGAGGATTTTTATCGAACGATTCGATTCTCCTGTTTAGCATCTCTCTCATCTGCCCATATTCGTCTTTCGAGTTCAGGTTGTAGTGTCTGTAGCTCTCCTTTTCCCACCTCTGCCTATGCATCACCACCATCGCCCCAACGGCGGCTTTTCCCATAAGGTGAGAGTTGTCGAAGACCTCTACCCTCTGAGGGACCGGGATATCGAGCAGTTCGGCGATCCGCTTCTCGATTTCGGATTCGGGTCTCTTTTTGTGCTGCTTCAAAAGTTCCGCCGCATTTTGCAGTCCGAGCTCTACGAGCCGCTTTTTGTCTCCTCTTTTCGGCGACACTATCGAGACCCTTTTGCCCACTCTTATGCTGAGAAGATCGGAGAGTTGTGCCGCATCCTCGAGGGTGTGTGCCGTAACCACCGTCTTTGCCGTAAACGGCGTTTCGGGGCCGTAGAACTCCAATATGGAGCGCCTGTAGATCTCCTGAATATCGGTATCTCCTTCGATGTTGAAGTGTGTGTGGCTGGAGGCCACGATTTTACCTTCGCGCATGAACATCCTGACGATCACCCCGTAGCAGCCGTCGAAGCCGACCGTGAAGATGTCGAGATCTTCGAGTTTCGCGAGGTCCGCGCTCGAGAACTCTTCGATCTTTCCTATCGCCTCGATCCGGTCGCGGATTTCCGCAGCCTCTTCGAAGCGCATCGACTCGGAGTAGAACTCCATTTTACGGTTCAGCGCGTTGATCAGCCTCTTTTTATTGTGGATATATCCGAGAGCCTCTTCGACCAGCTTCGAATAGCCGGCTTCATCGATCTTCCCCTCACACGGTGCGGCACAGCGCCCGATCTGGTGAAAGAGACACGCCTTTTTACCTTTTAGGCACCCCTTTTTCTGAACGAGGGGCACCAGTTCGTAGAGTGAAGAGAGAATCGCCTTCGCCCCAGTGGGGAATGGCCCGAAATATTTGACCCTTCTGCCTTTGACCACTTTTCTCGTCAGTTCGAACCTCGGAAAGCGCCGGCTAAGGTCTATATAGATGTAGGGGTAGGTTTTGTCGTCGCGCAGCAGGATGTTGTACTTGGGTTTGAGCTGCTTTATCAGAGAGTTCTCCAGCAGCAGTGCGTCGCTTTCGCTCTGCGTGACGATCGTCTCTATCCTTGTGATCTGGCTGACCATTCTGTAGATTCTGGCTCCCAGATTCGCTGCCGGTGCCACCTCGGGCGAGAGCCTGAAATAGCTTCTGACCCTCTTTTTCAGGCTCTTCGCTTTTCCTACGTAGAGCAGCCTGCCGTCACTGTCGAAATATTGGTAGACTCCGGGCCTGTCGGGAAGGTTTTTCAGTTCCCGGAGCATCGTATGGTCTCTTTTAACGACTCGAACTCCCTTTTGACTCTTTCGTTTTTGCACCTTATATCGAATCTGCCGCTCGCCCTCTCCCTGTAGTGAGGAACGCTCCGCGGGCTCTCTTTTGGCTTGGGGGCGAATCTGGAGACGAATGCCTTGATGTCGCGAATCTTATGGTCGCCGCAGGCCTCACGAAGCGGCGGAAGGGTGCTTAATAGGTTCTTAATTAAAGAGTGCTTATAATCAAATTCCATTTTATAGACGGGATGCTTCAGGGCGAAAAAGAGAGTCCCGTTTTTTACATAAATAAAAAGGATGCCGTTTTGCATATTCGGCGGAAGGGCTTTTTTTATGAGCCTGAAACAGTTTTGTTGCCGCAATAGTGCATATACCGGCTGTGAGAGCAGATGATCGATAACCGTTTCAACTTTTTTCATACCGTAATTATATCATCACTCCTTTCGCTGCTTCTTTTCGGTAGTGCCGGGTGCGGTTACAAAAAACCGCCATACTACCCGAAAGAGAAAGAGAGTGTCGAAAGATGAAAACCAGTACGAAATATGATGTCATAATAATAGGAGCCGGCATAGCCGGACTCTATGCGGCGCTCCACATACCGAAAGAGAGGGATGTTCTCATTCTCTGCAAGGATATCCCCTGGGAGTGCAACACCTTCTATGCCCAGGGCGGCGTCGCGGCCGCGGTGGACGAAGGGGATGTGGAGTCTCATATCAAAGATACTCTGAATGCCGGTGCCGGACTATGCAACGAAGAGGCGGTCCGCGTGATGGTAGAAGAGAGTCTCGATGTGATTCCTGATCTCATTGCACGCGGCTTCGACTTCGACCGAGACGATAATGGGAGGCTGCAGTACACCAAAGAGGCGGCACACAGCCGCCCGCGCATACTCCATGCCGGAGGTGATGCCACCGGCCGCTATCTCCACCGGTTCCTGATGAAGATCAACCCGCACCCGTTCATATACAACGCCAGGGTCTTCGACCTTTTGCGCTCGGGCGACACCTGCTACGGACTTCGAGCCCTGATAAACGATGAGATAAAGGAGCTCTACGCGGACAACATAATCATAGCGAGCGGAGGGGTCGGGAGCCTATACGCCTACCATACCAATTCTCGTACGATAAGCTCCGATATTCACGGTATATGTCTCGAGCGCGGCATAAAGCTCGATATGATGGAGATGATGCAGTTCCATCCGACCGTCTATGTGGACAACCCGTGGGCCAGAAAACAGCTGTTGACGGAAGCGCTGAGGGGCGAAGGGGCCCAGATAGTCGACGAAGAGGGGAGGAGATTTCTCTTCGACTACGACGAGCGCGGGGAGCTGGCACCCAGGGATATCGTCAGCAGGGCGGTTTTCGACTACAAAAAGAGGAGCGAGAGCCGCGTTTTCCTGAAGATGGATATGTTCGAAGAGGAGTTTTTCGCCCACAGGTTCCCGAACATAAAAAATGCTCTTGCGGGCCTGGGGTTCAATCTGCCGCACGATCTTGTCCCGATATCCCCTGCATTCCATTATGCTATCGGCGGAATAGTGTGCGACCTCGACGGCCGTGTGCCGGGCCTGGAGAACCTATATGTCGTCGGAGAGGCGGCGAGTACCGGTGTCCACGGCGCCAACAGGCTTGCAAGCAACTCTCTGCTGGAGGGGCTGGTCTTCGGAAGGAGAGCGGCGCTCAGGCTCAACACCGAGGCCTTCTCGTGGAGCCACAAGCCCCCTTTCGCCGAGTTCAAGGGGGCTCTTATAGAAAAAGACGACACGATTTTGAAGCAGCGCCTCAGGAGGACGATGTGGCAGGAGGTGGGGATCGTGCGCACCCGCTCGGGCCTGAAGCGTGCACTCGACTTCGTCGACGATGTTCAGCATCTGACGATCGGGCGCCTGCTTGCACTGAGGCTTAAAACCGCGCGCAACATAATAGAGAGCGCACTGGCAAGAGGCGAGTCGGTCGGCGCCCACTATATACTGAACGAGTAGTCGGTCGACGGTATCGACGGGTGAGTTTTGCGAAAACATTGTCAATCGCTACACAGTTTTATCATAGTGACGATATTTAATCCACTATAACGTATATTTACGGCTAACCAAGAAGCCAATAAAAGGAAAAGATATGCACGAAGCGACCATGCATCTGACGACTACCTGGGTCGGACTGATCGACCTTGCAATATTTATAGTCGCGTACTACTTTATCGCGACCGAAGAGAAGTACGAGATAAACAAGGCGAAGCCGGCACTTTTCGCCGGTACGTTCATGTTCATGCTAATAGGCGTATACTTCGCCGTAAACGGTCTGGACCCCGACCCTCTGCATGACGAGATGGAGAAACTGATCCTCGAGATAGCCGAGATATTCTTCTTCCTCTTTGTGGCGATGACATTCATCGAGACACTGATAGAGCGTAAAGTCTTCGACGTACTCAAATATAAACTCGTCTCCAAAGGCTACAGCTACAAAAAGCTCTTCTGGCTGACCGGCCTTCTGGCCTTTTTCATCTCTCCCGTAGCCGACAACCTAACTACGGCGCTCATTCTCTCAACCGTACTCTTTACTATAGATAAAGAGAACAGGCAGTTCCTCGTAGCCGGCGCTGTAAACATAGTAGTGGCGGCAAATGCGGGCGGAGCGTGGAGTCCGTTCGGGGATATCACGACACTGATGGCGTGGACGGCCGGTAAAGGGGAGTTCGTGGACTTCCTCTCGCTCTTTGTCCCCTCATTGGCCGGCTGGATTCTCACGGCGTGGCTTCTGAGCCGTTACGTACCCGACGGTGAGCCCCATTTCGATGTGGAGACGGAAGAGGTACCGCAGATGAAGGAGGGAGGCAAAACCGTCATATGGCTCGGCGCTTCCACGATCGCCATCGCGGTACTTGGCCACCAGTTTTTCCACTTTCCGGCGATGTGGGGCATGATGTTCGGCCTGTCGCTTCTCAAACTTCACTCGTTTAAACTCAAACATACGGGTAATGGCGGCTACGACGTATTCGTAAACATGAAAAAGGTCGAGAACGATACGCTGCTCTTCTTTTTCGGAATCCTATCCGCCGTAGGCGCCCTGCACTATCTCGGATATCTCGAGTATATTCACGACCTCTACGGCCTCGTAGGACCGACCGCGGCGAATATAGGCGTCGGGTTCATATCGGCGATCGTGGACAACGTACCGGTAATGAGTGCGATACTCAAGGCGAGTCCCGAGATGGGTCTGGATCAGTGGCTGCTTGTAACGCTGACTGCAGGAATCGGAGGAAGTCTCATCAGCTTCGGATCGGCTGCGGGTGTGGGCGTCATGGGCCGCCTTCGCGGCATCTACACGTTCGGGGCGCATATGAGGCTTGCATGGACCGTACTTGCCGGCTACATCCTCTCGATGGTTCTGTGGTATATTCAGTTCGAGATACTCGGCATATACTGAAACCGCTCCTCCGCCTCGATGCGGGGGAACCCGAATCCGACACCGAAGCCTTCTGCCGAACTTTCAACAATCTTTCGATAAAATAGCGCAACCATTTACTCCAAGGAACAGAACTTGAAAGATGTAAGCATTATAGTGCTCGATTTCGGATCGCAGTATACACAGTTGATAGCCAGGAGACTTCGCGAAGAGAAGGTCTATTGTGAAATAGTCCCCTACTTTACGAAAGTCGACGAGATAGAGGCGAAAAACCCGAAAGGTATCATCCTCAGCGGCGGCCCGGCGTCGGTCTACGACGAGGGAGCTTTCGAGGTGGACAGGGCCGTTTACGATCTGGGGCTTCCTATTCTGGGAATCTGCTACGGGATGCAGCGGATAGCCGTCGATTTCGGCGGCCGAGTGGTACGCTCGACACACCACGAGTACGGCAAGGCGGAGCTCCACTTCCACGAGGAGCACGGCCACACCTCACCGCTTTTTGAGGGGTGCCACGACGGTACGGTCGTATGGATGAGCCACAGCGACCGCGTGGAGACGCTTCCCGAAGGCTTCAAGCCGATAGCCTACAGCGACAACTCCCCCTATGCCGCCATCGCGGATGAGAGCCGCAAAATATACGCCCTGCAGTTCCACCCGGAGGTCCACCACTCCGAAGAGGGGCACATAATGCTCAGGAACTTCGCAAGGAGTATCTGCGGCGTCGAAGAGAAGTGGGATATGGGGCACTTCCTGAAAGAGCAGATTAAAAAGATCCGTGCGCAGGTAGGGGACGGAAAGGTTCTCTGCGCGCTAAGCGGCGGTGTCGACTCCTCCGTAGTCGCGGCGCTGCTCTACGAGGCCATAGGCGACCAGCTTATCCCCGTATTCGTAGACAACGGACTGCTCAGGAAGGGCGAGAGGGAGCAGGTAGAGAGCGTATTCAAGGTGCACCTCAAAGTTCCCCTCATAACCGTGGACGCGAGCGAGCACTTTCTGGTCAAGCTGGCGGGCATAACCGATCCGGAGCAGAAGCGTAAAATCATCGGCCACACCTTCATAGAGGTTTTCGAAGAGGAGGCCAAAAAGCACGAAGGTATCCGGTTCCTGGCACAGGGTACGCTCTACCCGGACGTGATAGAGTCGGTTTCGGTGAAGGGGCCGAGCGAAACGATAAAGTCGCACCACAATGTCGGTGGCCTGCCCGACTGGATGGATTTCGAACTGATCGAACCGCTTCGGGAGCTCTTCAAAGACGAGGTGCGTAAGCTGGGGCTGGAGCTGGGGCTGCCAGAGTCGTTGGTTTACCGCCATCCGTTCCCGGGACCGGGGCTTGCCATCCGTATCATGGGAGAGGTGAACATATACGATCTCGATATTCTGCGTGAAGCGGATGTGATACTGCTCGAGGAGCTCAAAGCGAGCGGCTACTACAACAAGACGTGGCAGGCGTTCGCCGTACTGCTGAACGTCAAGAGTGTGGGTGTCATGGGCGACAACCGCACCTACGACAATACGGTCTGCATCAGGGTCGTCGAGGCGGTCGACGGGATGACGGCGACGTTCGCGCACCTGCCGCACGATCTCCTGGAGCGTATAAGCCGCCGCATCATCAATGAAGTCGACGGCATAAACCGCGTTGTCTACGACATAAGCTCAAAACCGCCGGCTACGATAGAATGGGAATAGAGCGCCCCGTCTACCTCCTTTCGCCCACTCCCGCCGAGGGGGTTGAGCACCTTCCGATGATAGAGTTCGTGACTCTACCGCAAAAGATCGACTTCACCCTCTATGACGGGCTCATATTCACCTCCAAGCAGGGTGTCGCCGCACTCGACGAGATAAGCGGCGGAAGCTGGAAAGAGATACCGGCGGCCGCGATTGGCAAGATGACGGCCGAAGAGGTGAAGAGGAGGGGAGGGGAGGTGATCTTCGTCGCCTCCAGGGCCTACGGCGACGTGCTCGCGAAAGAGCTTTCGGAGAGGTTCGGGTCGTTTAGGTGGCTCTACCCGCGCCCGAAGGTGGTCGCTTCGAAGATAGCCGCAGATCTTCGTGCAGCCGGAATTTCGGTCGAAGAGAGGGTGATATACGAGACGCGGTGCAGAGAGTACGATGTCAGATCGAAGCCGGAAGAGGGGGCGGTTTTGATCTTCACCTCCCCGTCTATCGTGAACTGTTTTTTGAATCGGTTCGGGTGGAGCGAAAGCTATATCGCCGTCGCGATAGGCAGGAAGACCGCGGAAGCTTTCGAAGAGGGGATGGAGTGCAGGGTCTCTCCATCCCAGACGATAGAGGATACGATAGCTTTCGCCAAAAGTTTATCGACCGCTTAAGTAATTTGGAGTATAATTAAATTGGCTGAGCGGTGCGCTATCCGCAATACGGGGGTCCAACACTTTGATATTGCGGGACAGCGTAGATGCGCCGTGTGTCGGTAACTTCGTCCGAGCCGGTGCTCCCGGCGAGAAGCTGCCGCCTAAAGCGCATCTCCCTCCTGCATCGTTGGTCTGCTTTGGACCACACTTGAGCGTGAACGCCCGCTCGGTCCTTGCAATGACCCTGATTGGTGTTGCGCAGTAGACATACTCTCCTCACCTGTACGCCGTGCATATATACGCAATGAATGATGGATACAGAAGATTGTGTATACCGCGAAACATCAACAGATAAAAATCAAAAAGGGCGATTAAATGAGAGTCATGGTAGTTGGAAGCGGGGGGCGCGAGTATGCCATAGGGCGCGCACTGCACAAAGACACGGCGGTCGAGAAGATATACTTCGCACCCGGAAACGGTGCTACACCGCAGCTTGGTGAAAATGTCGATATAAGCGACTATGAAGAGCTTGCCGACTATGTTGAAAAAGAGGGGATCGACCTGACCGTGGTGGGTCCGGAAGCCCCTCTCGTCGGAGGAATAGTCGATATCTTCAAGTCGCGCGGCCTCAAGATATTCGGCCCGAGCAGAGAGGCGGCGCAGCTCGAGGGGAGCAAGATCTTTATGAAAAACTTCCTCTCCCGCCACAACATCCCCACGGCGAGATATATAGAGACCGAGAGTGTGGAGGAGGCTTTCAGATTCATAGAAAGCCTCACTCCCCCCATTGTCGTCAAAGCCGACGGGCTATGTGCGGGAAAAGGTGTAATAATCGCCCAGACATACGACGATGCCAAAAAAGCGGCGTCGCAGATGCTCAGCGGCAAGTCTTTCGGAGAGGCCGGTACGAAGATTGTGGTAGAGGAGTATCTCGACGGTTACGAGCTCTCCCTCTTTGCGATCTGCGACGGCAAAGATTATGTTATTCTGCCCGCGGCGCAGGATCACAAGCGACTCCTCGACAATGACGAAGGGCCCAATACGGGCGGGATGGGAGCATACGCACCCACCCCGCTGATCGACGACGAGCTCTACAAAAAGATAGAAGATAGAATCATCCGCCCTACCGTAGATGGGATGTCCGCGGAGGGTATGCCTTTTGAGGGGGTGCTCTTCGCGGGGCTGATGATAGTAAATGGCGAACCGTACACCCTCGAGTTCAATGTACGCTTCGGTGATCCGGAGTGCGAAGTGCTTATGCCGCTTCTAAAAACCCCGGCGGGGGAGCTTTTCGACAAGGCGGCATCGGGACGCCTGAGGGAGCTCAAGGTGGAGTTTATCGACAAATACGCCGTCGGCGTTGTCATGGCGAGCAAGAACTACCCCTACAGGAGCAGCGAGCCTGCGGAGATCATCGTAGACAAGATCGTGCATACCGAACTTGCCGACAAGGCGCATATAGATTATGCCGGAGTTTCGCTGATCGACGGGAAACTCATGGCTACCGGGGGGCGCGTTCTGGTTTGCGTCGGCCTCGGAGACACGATAAAAGAGGCCAGAGACTTCGCATATATGCTCTGCGGGCAGGTCCACTTCGCCGGCAAACAGTGCCGCAGCGATATCGCCTACCAGGCGTTGCGGGAAGCGTAGTGGAAAAGGGTCCGCAGGGGTATTTCCGGCAGGAAGAGTCGGATCTGGCACCGATCGGAAGGCGTGCAGTCGCGTATGCGATCGACGACATGCTTATCAGCCTCATTTTTGTAATCCTGCTTTGGGAGCCGATCTCGGCGGCACGGGGAGCGGAGCAGGTAGCGGAGATAATCAACGGCGTATGGCTCTGGATGGCCGCGGCGCAGATCGTCTACCATACATGGTTCGTATGGGAGTACGGTGCGACGCTCGGGAAGATGGCTGTGGGAATAAGGGTGGTCGATGCCGCCACTCTCGAAAAGCCCGGTTTCCAGGCCTCTTTCAACAGGGCCATCTTTCGCATAATCAGCGGGATGCTCTTTTATCTGGGGTTCGTCTGGGCTCTCTTCGACCCGATGAAGCAGGCCTGGCACGACAAAACTGCCTCCACCCTGGTAGTAAATGGTTAGACTTCTTCTCTTTCTGCTATGTGCGGTAACGCTCTATGCGGCTTCGGAGCAGAAAAACATCCAGATTTTGGCTTCCTCCGTAGAGAGAAACGGATCCGTCATAACCGCCATAGGGAGTGTGGTGGTATATTATGACGACAAAATCCTGCAGGCAGAGAGAGCCAGATTCGATACTAACGGTTCGATACTGGAGCTTTTTGACAGAGTAGAGATGATGGAGGGGGTTCGGCTCGGTTCTATGAGCGACTATGTAAGGCTCGATCTCAAAAACGACAAAGACAGCTTTTCCGACATCTTCATGATCGATCTGCAGAATACCCTCTGGATGCGTGGAGAGAGGGGAGAGAAGATCCATGATAGAGTAAAGCTGGCGAAAGCGTTTGTATCGAGCTGTGACGCTGCGTGTCCCGACTGGCATTTGGAGTTTACATCTTTGGACTTCAACATAAGTAATGAATGGGTCAATATATGGAACCCTGTCCTATATATGAGGGATACACCGCTATTTTACCTGCCCTATCTTGGATTTTCTGCGGACAAAGAGCGTAGAAGCGGGCTTTTACGTCCTTATTTTGGAGTCTCTTCAAGGGACGGTTTTTTTTATACTCAGCCCATATATTACGCTCCCGATCCGCAGTGGGATCTGGAGATAGACCCGCAGATAAGGGCCGCAAGAGGAGAAGGCATATACGCTACGCTGAGGTTTGTCGATACTCCGCACTCCCGCGGCAAGATCACCACCGGCTACTTCAAAGACAAAAAGAGTTTTGTAGAAGAGTATAACCTTAGAAACAGATCGCACTACGGAGTTCAGGTAAATTACACTTCTCCAAGGGTTTTCGCTGCGACCGGAAGCGGCAACCACGACGGACTCTATGCCGATATAACCTACCTGAAAGATCCCGACTACAAAAATCTCCAGGCCTTTACGACGGCCGAACTCGTAAACAGTTCCCAGGTGCAGTCGAGAATAAACTACTATTTCAACACGCCCGACTACTATACAGGCGCATATGCCAAATATTTCATCGATACATCTTTGGCGTCGAACAAAGATACGGTACAGAGCATTCCGGTCATTCAACTGCACAGATATCAGAATAAGCTTCTTGGGTTCGATTCGCTCCACTACTCGGCTGACTACAGGATAAGCAGCTTCTTTACCGCAGCGGGAAAGCATATGCAGCTGCAGGAGATCAACGCTCCCGTTATCTTCTATACCGATTTTTTTGACGGATACCTGAACCTCTCCGTTTCGGAGAATCTCTACTACTCATATATCGGTTACCAGAATCTCCCATCCTCTACGCCGGGCAGCTACTACACATTTTTCAGGAACTATCACAAAATCGACATATATACCGATCTCGCCAGGAAGTTTTCGGAGCGGTTTCATACCATGCAGTTGAGGCTGACATACAACCGGCCCAGTTTCAGCAACGAAAAGGGCTATATAGACCCGAGCATATCGGTTCTTCGCTCCCCCAACGAAAACATGGCGTTGAGCGCCATAAACTACCTCTACGACTCAAACGGAAAAGAGTTTCTCTACTATCGTATTTCTCAGTCGATTCTGTATGAAAAGAGCGATCACAAATATGGCGATATAGAGCATGAATTCAGGATCAACTTTCTTGAAAATTATCAATTTTATAGTGATATCTTCTACTCCTACTATATGAAATCTCTCTCAGGCGCCACTTCCCACATCAAATATAGGCAACCCGCCTATGATATAATGTTAACCCATTTCTTCAAGGTTGTGCAAAACGAGAGACGTTCGGACTTTTTTACCGTTTCCGGAGCGTACAGGAGTGAATCGGGAAACAACTGGATAGCGAAAATCTCTTACGACAATCTCGATCGGAAGGTTAGAAGGTGGGAGGTGGGTGTGCACTTTTTCAGGCATTGCTGGGATCTGAATATTGGTATAAAAGATGAAAAGAGACCCATTCTAACCTCTGCCGGAGCGCAGTCTATAGACAACCTGGTTTTCTATTTTCAGATAAACCTGGTGCCTCTTGGCGGTTTCGAGCAGAGATTCGAACAGGAGTTTTAAAGGATGACTAAATGAAAATGGAAGCGAAAGTCGGTCTCTTCGTAACGATAGGCCTGATCTTTCTCTTTTTGCTGAGTACGCAGGTAAATAAGTTTCAGGGGTTCGGCAAAGAGGGTTATGATGTTCAGGCAGTTATAAACGATGCAAGCGGCCTTGAACCTCATGCCAAGGTCAGGATGAAGGGTGTAGAGATAGGGTATGTAAAAGATATTACTCTATCGGGAACCAAAGTGTTGGTGACACTGTTTATATATAAAAATGCGAAGATTCCGAGCGACTCGGAGGTGTTACTGACACAAGAGAGCCTGCTTGGAAGCAAATATATAAATATAATTCCAGGGAATGCGCATAAGTATCTGAAGAAGCAGGGCAAACTTACGAAGCAGAAGGCGATGGCGTCGATGGATGAGATGGCTTCAAGTATTGCAGATGCAGCTGATGAGCTCCGTGATTTTATTAGTGAGCTTCGCCAGACACTCGATCCCGGCAGCAGAGAGCATCTCAAAAAGACATTCTCCAATCTTGACACACTTACATCTGACCTTAAAGATTTGATTGCCGACAATAGACAGGGAGTCGATTCTCTTGTCAAAAATATTAATGATGCAGCGGAAAAGTTTGCCGAAATGTCGTCCAAGTTCTCCACAAGTGCCGATACGATCAACTCTGATCTGCCGGATATAATGTCGAAGCTCGAACAGACAGTCGATTCGTTCAAAGGTGTTGGAGCCACTCTGAACGACAGGCTACCGGTTCTTGTGGATAAGTTCGAATCTCTGGAAGATCGCCTAAACGGTGTTATAGATGAGAACAGGCAGCCGCTTCACAGCGCTTTGACCTCCTTCGACGGGTTTTTCAAGAAAGGTACCGGTACCATAGACAAACTCGAAGATTACCTCGACTCGGTCACCCAAAGCCGCCTTGATCTAGGCCTTCAGAGCTACTACCTTGCAAATGATGCAAATATGAAAGGTGGGCTGCATATAGACTATATGCCCACATACACCCGTCACTATATGGTAGATATAGTCTCCGCACCCGACTACTCCCAAAAGGTGGGTAGCCAATATGCCGCCGAGCTGGACCATGCGAAAGGGAAGTTTTACGCCTCCGCACAGATAGGAAAGCGTTATGAAGATATAATGTTCAGGGGCGGCCTCATAGAGAGTACCGCCGGTTTCGGTCTGGACTATTTTGCCTATTACGACAAGCTCAAACTCTCGCTGGATGCTTTCGACTTCAACGCCGTAAACGACCTGAGGGGCAGCAGCCCGCGCCTGCGTACCACGATGCGCTACAGGTTTTTCAAGCACCTCGATGCCTATATGGGCGCCGACAATATACTCAATTCCGACGCGTTCAATATATTCTTCGGGCTGGGAGTCCACTTCGAGGATGACCGTATCAAGTATCTCCTCGGCAGCGGAGCGAGTGCGGGGGCTTCGGCTTCGAAATGAGTCGCGCTTACGAAGAGGTGCATGAGGCGCTCGAAGTGCTCGGGCTGCCGACGCATGTGAGCATGAAGGATATTACGCGAAGGTACAGGTACCTGGCTTCGAAGATACACCCGGACAGGGGCGGGGACGACGAGGAGATGGCGCGCATAAACGAGGCTTACGAACTGCTGAAGAGATATGTGGAGAACTACCGCTTCTCTTTCGGTGAAGAGGAGATAGCGAAGCAGTTTCCGCAGGAGACGCACGCGAAACGATTTAGATTTTAAAAAAGGAACGCAATAGCATGGGATGCAGATTCGAATTCGAGATGAACAACAAAAATATGGTCTTCGAGACCGGAAAAGTGGCGAGGCAGGCCAACGGTTCGGTACTGCTTAGAAGCGGAAAGAGCGTACTGCTCGCTACCGCCGTTATGGATGACAAGCCGATCGAGGAGCACTTTCTGCCGCTGACGGTGCAGTATATAGAGAAGAGCTACGCGGCCGGCAAGATACCCGGGGGGTTCGTAAAGCGGGAAACTAAACCCGGAGATTTCGAAACACTAACCTCGAGACTCATAGACCGCTCTCTGCGTCCGCTCTTTCCGAAAGGTTTTTACAACCCGGTACAGATTACGGTTATGCTTCTGAGTGTTGACGAGAGTGCCGACCTTCAGTCCCTTGCCCTCGATGCAGCGTCGGCCGCTCTTTTTGTCTCCGATATACCGGTCTCAAAGAGTGTTGCAGGCGTGCGTATAGGGCGCAAAGATGGAAGTTTCATTCTAAACCCGACCCTTGAAGAGCTCGAAGAGGGAACGCTCGACCTGTTCGTCTCCGGTACCAAAGAGGATCTTCTTATGATAGAGATGCGGGCGATAGGGAGCGTGGATGTGGAGATAGAGCCCACAGTCGCGGTAGATCCGATGATCGACCCCATGCTTGCCGACGATATAGTCCAGATTCCCCATGTGAACGAGCTTTCCGAAGAGGAGCTCATAGAGGCGATAGAGCTGGCGCAAGAGGCGATCGAAACGGCCGCCTCCGAGTACGAGAAGGTCTTTGTCGAGGCCGCGAAGCCGAAAAAAGAGGTGCCCCTGTTCGAAGAGAAGGCCGACCCTTCGATCGTAACATACATAAAAGAGTTCTATTCCGACGAGATCGACAGGGCGCTCGACGGTATGGCCAAAAGCGAGCGCGGGACGGAGATCAGGGCGATAATAGAGCAGGTATTGAGCGACGATACGGCCGTAAAAGAGGAGTGGAGCGAAGATCAGGTCAAAGCCGCCGTCGGTCAGGTGAAGCGTGAGCGTGTCAGGTCGATGATCCTCGATGAGGGGCGAAGGGCCGACGGAAGGGGCCTCAAAGATGTGCGCCCTATCTCCATAGAGACCAACCTCCTTCCGAGCGTACACGGCTCATGCCTCTTTACACGCGGTGAAACGCAGGCGCTCGTAACATGCACCCTCGGAAGCCGCCAGGATGCCCAGATGTTCGAGCGAATCACCGGCAAAAACGCCAGCTACGAAGAGTTCATGGTGCACTACAACTTCCCCGGCTTCAGTGTGGGCGAGGCTTCACGCATAGGACCTCCCGGGCGGCGTGAGCTCGGCCACGGAAATCTGGCCAAAAGGGCGCTCGAACCGGCCCTGGACAAGACGAGGCTCGACTCCATAATCC
>JALWMA010000066.1:0-10288 GCA_027081015.1 Campylobacterales bacterium
GGCACGAGGCTTTTCATCACGGCTGCACAAATGTGATAGTGCACGAGCTTGCGCATCTTCTCGATTTCGAAGAGTACTACGTAGAGGGTATGCCTCCGCTAAGCGGCAAAGAGCGCAGCCGCTGGAGCGAAATTTTTTTCAGCCGCTACGAAGAGCTGCTCGAAAGGGCGGTGAAAGGGCGCGACTGGGGCGACTATCGTTTTATAGGCGAGTATGCGTCGGAGAGCGAGGCGGAGTTCTTCGCGGTTTTGAGCGAGCGTTTTTTCCAGTGTCCGATCTCTTTGAAAAAGCACTTCCCCGATCTATACGGCGAACTGAAGAACTTTTACAGACTCGATACGGCGGAGATCTTTTCATCTCTCGGCTGAGCCGGCGTAGTCCTTCTCATGCAGAACTTTGTCGAGAACCTCGAAGACCATATCGCTGCCGCGCTCCATCTCTTCGAAAGCCTCTCTCAGTTTCACGAAGTCGAGGGGATCCCCTTTTATCAGTTCGAAGACACCTTTGGTTCCGTTGTGTACCGTTTTGTGAGGCTCGACGAGCGACGGGTAGCTCTTCGTGGAGGAGAAGTACTCCTTGCCGTCCCCTTCTTCGTACCACTTTCCAAGCCTGCAGTTGTGGTGGTCAACGAATTTGAAGACCTCTTTTCTGTGTGCGACCGAGAGGTAAGTGTTCACCTTCCAGATCACATGGTCGAGCTTCGCCAAAGACATGAAGGTCCTGTCCGAAACGAATTTAAGGTTTTTGAAGTTCTTCTGCACAAGATCGAGGTCGGCTTCGAACTTCTCATGGAACTCTTTAGCCGCAGCGTTGGCTTCGTCTATCTTCTCCCTCATCTGCTCCGTTTTGCCGCTCATATCCCCGACATCCTGCTTCATCGACTGCAGCGCTATGTTGATCTCGCCTATCGCCTTGTCGGTCCTGTCGGCGAGCTTGCGCACCTCGTCTGCGACCACGGCGAAGCCGCGTCCGTGTTCGCCGGCTCTTGCCGCCTCTATCGCGGCATTGAGCGCAAGAAGGTTCGTCTGCTCCGAGATATCTTTTATGAGGTTCAAGATGGTACCTACATCTTCGGCTCTGCCCGTGAGCATCTGCGCCACTTCGTTCGATTCGTCCGATACGGCATGAAGCGAGTCGAGGGTGGAGCTTATGTTCAAGATCTCTTGGGTAAATCGCTCCATCTCTGTTATCAGGGTGCTCGACTCGGCAAGGTTCTCTTTCGAGACCCCCACATTTTCAGCCATATTCTTCTGTATGTCCAGAAGCCCTTTTTTTAACTGCTCGTTTTCGTATCTAAAGAGATCTTCGAAACCCCTTAGTGAAGCTTCGTCTCTTTTAGATGTGGAGAGTGCCTCTTTTAACCGACCGTTCTCCTCCTCCAGCTCCCTGATCCTCTCTTTCAACTCCTCGAGCCCGCCGTCGTCGCCCGTTTGCGGCTCGCTACTCTTCCAAAATCCCATAATCTATCCTCCAAGACGGTAGTAGTTCTCATAAAGATCGTCATATAGATAGAATATGTTAAATATTGTATCTATATTAAAAGACTAAACTACAATCAACTGTTTAAAAAATATAAAGAATTTTTTATCTTAAAAGAATAAATTAATAAGCAAAATAGATCATGGAGCCTCTTCCCGATCGACCGTAGCGGCCGAAAGGGGAAACAGAGGTGCAGATGATTGTTTTCGTTTACCTAAAGTGTCCTATAATGGTGAAAAACCGACAAAGGATCGGAGATGGCGATTGTTCACTCTTACGGAGCAGCGGAGGTGGTGACAGGGTCGTGCCATCTTCTTCAGATAGAGAAGGGACCCAATATAATGGTCGACTGCGGGATGTTCCAGGGGGTTGTCGAAAAGAGAAACTTCGAACCGTTCGGCTTCGATCCGTCGGATGTAGACATTCTGCTCATAACACACGCGCACCTGGACCATGTGGGCCGCATACCCAAGCTTGTAAAAGAGGGGTTTTCGGGACGAATCGTTACGCTACGCTCGACGATGGAGCTTGCGGAGGTGGTGCTGCTCGACAGTGCCCACCTGATGGAGGAGGAGTACCGAACCAGGTTCAAAAAGGCGCAGAGGCGCGGTGCGGAAGCGAGTGTAAGGGAGCCGCTCTACAGCGTGGACGACGTGAAAGCGGTCTACGATTTGAGCATAGAGTATGCGGAGTACGACAGAGAGGTTACGCTTGCCGAAGGTGTGAAGGCGACATTCCGAAACGCGGGCCATATTCTCGACTCCGCGACGATACAGATAGACTTTGTGGAGAACGGCGAGGCCAAACGCATGGTTTTCAGTGGCGATCTCGGAAACCGAAACGATATGGTGATGCCCGATCCGGTCTTTGTAAAAGAGGCCGACGCCCTCTATATAGAGTCGACGTACGGCGACAGAAACCACAAAGGCATCGAAGAGAGCGAGGATGAGCTCAGGGAGATCGTCGTAAATACCCTGCTAAACGGCGGCAACGTCCTGATACCCTCTTTCGCCATAGAGCGTACGCAGGAGATCATGTGCATTTTGAAGCGGATGTACCATGAAAAAGAGCTGCCGGAGTGCAAAATCTTTATCGACTCCCCTATGGCGATACGTGCGACAAGACTCTACGACACCTACCATAGGGAGCTGAGCCGATGTTGCAACGACTTCCTGGAGCGGGACGGCTCCGTCTTCGAGTTTCCGTACATCCGTTACACCCTAAAACCCGAAGAGTCCAAAAAGATCAATGAAATCGAGAGCGGTTCCATCATCATAGCCGGCAGCGGCATGTGTACCGGCGGCAGGATACTCCACCACTTCAAGCATCGGCTCTGGAACGAGAGAAACGCCCTTCTGTTTGTCGGATACCAGGCGGAGGGCACGCTCGGACGGCGGATTGTAGAGGGTGAGCGGCATATCCATATATATCATGAAGAGGTGGTTGTCAGGGCATCCGTCCACACCATCAACGGCTTTTCGGCACATGCGGACCAAAACGGCCTCATAGAGTGGATGGAGCGGTTCGATAGACTCGAGAAAATTTTTCTTATACACGGAGAGTTCGAGAAGCAGAAGGTTTTCAGGGAAGCGATCGGCAAGAGGCTGGGCAAGAGGGCGCATATTGTCGCTCCGGAAGAGAAGATCTACATCTGACTTTCGGATAGGGAGCGAAGATGGAGAGGAGTGAAAAAGTGAAAAACGGAGAAGCTGAAGGGAAAGAAGTTTCAAAAGAGCCGGGCGGCGTTTCCGAAGAGGGCGGTAGTGCAGGTTCCGGCGCCCCTTCCGATACGGAGCCGGAGAGCTTTAAAGGGTTGAGCAGCCAAGAGGCTGCGAAGCGGCTCGAAAGGTACGGATACAACGAAATCGAGGAGAGAGAGGAGACATGGCTTCACAGGCTCTTTAGGCGTTTCTGGGGGCCGATTCCGTGGATGATCGAAACGGCAGCGGTACTGTCGGCCATGGCGAGACGGTGGGAGGATTTCATCGTCATCATGATAATGCTTTTGGTGAATGCGATAGTCGACTTCTACCAGGAGTCGAAAGCCCTCAACGCCATCGCGGTGCTAAAAAAGAGACTTGCGCGCAGGGCACTGGTGCTCAGAGACGGAGAGTGGCGTCAGGTAGACGCCAGGGAGCTGGTGCCGGGCGACATCATAAAGGTCAAGATAGGCGATATAGTGCCGGCCGACGCGAAACTGCTGGGGGGAGGGGAGTTTCTGCTCGTGGATCAGTCGGCCCTTACGGGCGAGTCGCTTCCGGTGCATCGTGAAAAGGGTCAGGAGCTCTATGCAAACGCCATCATCAAGCAGGGTGAGATGGTCGCCGAGGTTACCGGAACCGGCCTGAACACCTACTTCGGCAAGACGGTAGGGCTGGTCGCCAAAGCGCAGCGCGAACAGCGCAGCCACTTCCAGGCGATGGTCATAAAGGTAGGAAACTTCCTTATAGCCGTTACGGTCGTGATGATAGCCGTCATCATTTACCACGGTCTCAAAACTGGTCAGCCGACGGTCGACCTGCTGGTGTTCGCGCTCGTTCTGACCATCTCTGCCATACCGGTCGCGATGCCTGCGGTTTTGACCGTCACGATGGCGCTCGGAGCGCAGGTGCTGGCCGCGAAAGAGGCGATCGTGAGCAGGCTGGCTTCGATCGAAGAGATGGCCGGTATGGATATCCTCTGCTCCGACAAGACAGGTACCCTGACACAAAACAGAATGAGTCTCGCCGACCCGTATGTGGCGCAGGGCTACACCCCCGACGATCTGATGCTCTTTGCGGCTCTTGCGAGCAGGGAGGAGAACGACGACCCGATAGAAAAACCGATCTTCGACTATATAGACAAACACTCTCTCAGAGAGAAGCTCAAAAGCTACAAAATGACAAAATTTCTGCCGTTCGATCCGGTCCATAAAAGGACCGAAGGGCTCTACGGCGGCACCGACTGCAGGGTCTTCACCAAAGGCGCTCCACAGGTGATAATAGAGCAGTGCGATGAGAGTGAGTTCGACAAAAAAGCGGCATACGGCCGGGTCGAAGCCTTTGCCGAGAAGGGTTTCAGAACGCTCGGCGTCGCCTACAGAAGGTGCGAAGAGGATATCTACCACTTCGTCGGCCTGATACCCCTCTTCGATCCGCCGCGCGAAGACTCCAAAGAGGCGATTTCGGAAGCCAAGGCGAAGGGTGTGGAGGTGAAGATGGTCACGGGCGACAATATCGCGGTGGCCAGATATATCGCATCTATGCTTGGAATCGGCAAAAATATAAAAGATGTGAGGGAGTTGAAAGGCGAATCGATAGAGGAGTATATATATCTCTCCAATGTCCTGACAAGGGCGATAGCCGAACAGATGCACCCAGACGCCTCCGACGAGGAGATCCAAAGAGAGGTCGACGCCATAATGAAAAAGGTGAAGCGCGAGCTCTACAACATGCCGCTGCCCAAAGGTACGGTCAAGAAGCACGAGTCGGAGATCATCGCTGCGATAGAGGAGGCAAACGGCTTCGCACAGGTCTTCCCCGAAGACAAATACTTCATAGTCGACGAACTTCAGAAGGCTGACCATATTGTCGGCATGACCGGCGACGGGGTCAACGACGCGCCCGCACTCAAGAAAGCGGACTGCGGCATAGCGGTTAGCGGCGCGACCGACGCGGCCCGTGCGGCCGCCGACATCGTCTTGATGGCACCCGGCCTTCGCGTAATAGTAGATGCGATAAAAGAGTCCAGAAAAATTTTCGAAAGGATGAAGAGCTATACAATTTACCGTATTGCCGAGACTATCCGAATCATCATCTTCATGACGCTAGCTATTGTGATCTACGACTTCTACCCGATAACTGCGATCATGATTATCGTACTGGCCCTTCTGAACGATATTCCGATCATGACGATAGCTTACGACAATACAAAGGTGCGTGAAAAACCGGTACGATGGGATATAAAAGAGATTTTTATACTTTCAACATGGCTGGGACTTGCCGGTGTACTCTCGTCTTTTATGCTCTTTTGGATTCTTATGTCATTGATGCATATGCCATTAGACTTTATACAGTCAGCTTTTTTTGTAAAACTGGTTGTTGCCGGACATGGAACGATCTATAATACAAGAATAGATGACTGGTTTTTCAAACCTCCTTGGCCCAATTGGGTTCTTTTTGTTTCCACGTGGTCGACAGCATTGCTTGGAACGATTATCGGTGTTTACGGGTTCGGGTTGATGGAGCCCATAGGGTGGGAGTGGGCTATAGCCATGTGGGTATACGCCCTTGTATGGTTTGTCTTCAACGATACAGTCAAGATGGCCGTGTTGCGCTACTACCGAAGGAGATACCATGAAGAGGTCATTTGATGCAGACCGAAGGGAGGCTCTGAAAAAACTTGCAGTTGGCGGCACTCTGGCATTCGGCGGTTCACTTCCGGCTGCCGAAACGAAGCTTTCTATGCCTTCGAGCAAAAAGAGGGCGCGAATCGTCATAGCCGGCGGAGGCACTGCCGGTATGGCCGTCGCTTCTCGAATAAGGCGCGCGGCTCCAAACGCCGAAATTGTACTGATAAGCCCGAACGACATGCACCTCTATCAGCCTGGCCAGGTTTTTGCGGCGGTCGGACTCTACAGAGATTCGGACAACGTTCAGCCAACACCGTCGATTCTTCCCGACGGCGTCCGCTGGCTAAAAGAGAGCGTTCTCTTTTTCGACCCGGAAAGCAGTTCGCTAAAGTGCGACAGAAGCGGAAAAATAGTCTACGACTTTCTTATAGTGGCACTGGGGTGCGAATATGACTATGAAGCCATAGACGGACTCGGCATCTCCGCTATAGGTCGAAACTCGATAGCCAGTCTCTATCTGAACGATACAGTAAAAGGGTCGGCGAAGGGTTCTGAAATTACCCGAAAGTGGTTCGGCGATATTCGTGAAAGCGCAGACAAGGGGAGCGTAAAGGTACTGCTTAGCGACCCTGCGACCCCTGTAAAGGGGGAGGGGGTCTCTCTGGACATACTCTTTTTGTGCAACGATATGCTAAAAGGCAGAGGGCCGCGAAAGGGTGCCGACATACATTCGAAAGTAAAGTTTACGCTTGCCAAAGGCTCCGATACTCTTATTGGGTGCAGGGGCTACGACAAGGCTCTGAAAAAGAGAGTCGCGGCAGAAAATAACTTTTCGACACTCTTCTCGCACGAGCTCCAATCGGTAGATGTAGATAGAAAAGTAGCGACGTTCAGTGCCGGAGGTGTTCGAAAAGAGGTGTCGTACGACTTTCTGCACGTCACTCCGCCGATGCGCGCACCAGATGCCTTGCGCGACTCTCCGCTTGCGGCATATGAGGGGGAGCATACGGGGTGGTTCGACGGGGATGAGCGGACGCTTCGCCACAAAACTTACCCCAACGTCTTCGGTATAGGCGACATTTTGGGACGCAGGTCGGGCATGAGCGGTGCGGCGGCAAGGGACCAGGCGATCGTAATGCAGGACAATATAGCCGCCGCCTTGGAGGATAAACCACTTCCGGCGAAGTATCTCGGCTATACCGCCGTACCGGTAAGGACACGTTTCGGCAGGGAGATTTTGGCGGAATACGACAGGAACGGTTTCGACCCCACTTTTCCTCTCGATCCGACGGAGCCGAGGTGGATATGGTGGGAGATGGATCTTCACCTGATGCGGTGGGTATATTTCAACCTGATTATGCGGGGGATGATGTGATGGACAAAAAGAGGTATAAAAGAGAGCTCTACCGCCTGCAGGTGGAGCTGGTGAAATTCCAGCGCCATGTCATAAAAAACGATATAAAGGTTTGTGTGGTTTTCGAAGGGCGCGACGCCGCCGGAAAAGACGGCACGATAAAGCGCTTTACAGAGCATCTGAGCCCGAGAGAGGTACGATCGGTGGCGCTCGGAAAACCGAGTGACCGCGAGAGGAAGTCGTGGTATTTCCAGCGGTATACCCCGCACCTTCCGAGCGGGGGAGAGATGGTCTTTTTCAACCGCAGCTGGTACAACCGTGCCGGGGTGGAGAAGGTTATGGGGTTCTGTACGAAAAAGGAGTACGACCTGTTCATGAGGGAGGTGCCGAGTTTCGAGCAGATGCTCACACACTCCGAAATGCTCTTTTTCAAATACTATCTTGACATCTCAAAAAAGGAGCAGAAAAGGCGTCTCGAGGAGAGAAAGAGAGATCCGCTGAAACAGTGGAAACTGAGCCCGATAGATCAGAAGGCGCAGAAACTATGGAAAGAGTATTCGAAAGCGAGGGACGAGATGTTCGCCAAGACCTCTTTCGTCTTCGCTCCGTGGTACGTGGTGCACAGCGACGACAAGAGGTTGTCGCGCATAAACGTACTCAAACATTTTCTTTCGCATGTGGAGTACCCTGAAAAGGAGGAGAAGTACCTTCTATACGACAACGATATAGTCTGCGAGTTCGATCCCGTCTGTTATGAAAAAGGGTTGATAGCGCCATGAGTATAGAGCCCGACCTGATACACTTCGTCATCACCGTGGCTTTCAGCTTCCTTGTAGGACTCGAGGTGAAGACCTACCGCATCGAGTACCACTCCGACTCTTCGACATACTTTTTCGGCTCAGCCAGGACACTTACCTTTGTGGGGATTTTGGGCTTTCTCTTTTACAAAATCGACCCTGTGCATCTGCTTCCCTATACGGCGGTGCTCCTCTCTTTGACCGTTCTGTTCGCGATATTCTACCGGACCAAAGTGGAGAGAAAGAGCCAGAGCATCCTCCTGTTTGTCGTAATGCTCTGTGTCTACGCATTCGGACCGTTGACTCAGATCTACCCGTTGTGGATGCCGGCTCTGCTCTTCGTGCTGATCGTATTCATACTCAATGCAAGACATGCAATTCACAGGTTTACACTCGGGATCAATACATACGAGTTCGAGACCCTCGGCAAGATGGTTCTCCTTTCTGCGGTTATCCTCCCTCTTCTGCCCGATAAAGAGGTGGTCCGCTACATTCCGCTCTCTCCGTTCAAGATATGGCTGGCCGTCGTGGTCATTTCGGCCATC
The DNA here is from genome assembly GCA_027081015.1 of Campylobacterales bacterium. GTDB lineage: Bacteria > Campylobacterota > Campylobacteria > Campylobacterales > Hydrogenimonadaceae > Hydrogenimonas. Next base: position 8,506 of record JALWMA010000066.1, read on the forward strand.
AGCTACGGCGGCTACATCGCCCAGAAATATTTTTTCCCTTCGAAAGGCTATTTCCTGACGGGAGTAATAGGCGGTACATACTCATCCACGGCGACTACCGTGGTGCTCGCCGGAAAGCTGAAAACTATGGGGAAAAACAGTGTCATAGAGTCCGCGATCATAGCCGCGACTTCGGTAATGTATATTCGGCTGATCGCGGTGGCCGCAATCTTCAATCTATCCGTCGCAAAGACGCTGGCGGTCCCTTTCGTAGCACTTTCCCTTGCCGGTCTCGCCCTCTCTTTGCTCTTTTTCAGGTCGGAAAGAGAGAGGGAGGGGAGCGTCGACTATGTAGACAAAAACCCGCTGGAGCTCGGAACGGCGCTCCTTTTTGCACTTCTGTTCGTCGTGATGATGGTTCTGACGCAGTTCGTCTCGAAAGAGTACGGCTCGGGGGGGCTGCGGGTGCTCTCTTTTCTGGCCGGTTTTACCGACATCGACCCGTTCGTGCTTTCACTTTTGACGGGAAAGTACGGAGTCGACAGTGTGGAGGTCTCCTCTTTGGTGATGATAGCGGCCGGCAGCAACAACCTGCTCAAAGCCTTCTACGCCATCTGGTTCGGAGGGATCAGAAAGACCGTCCGCTCCGCCGCGGCGATAGCGGTTTTGGGTCTGGCCACCATCGTGTGGGGATTGACTTTTATTTGACACCAACTTCTATGGAGGGATTATGCTGAACAAAAAGAGAAGAGACAACAGACGTAAAACGCCGCTTCCCTGGGAGCATCCGAAGCCCAGAAGCGAAGATCCGAAGGCGATGGCCCTTGTAAAAAAGATTATGGAGAGTCCCACATACCGACTGGCGGAGGAGGATCCCGACTTTATCTCCTCATACGAAGCGAGGGGTGTGAGGCTCGAGGTGGACTACCTGAAAGCCGAGCTCGCTATGTCGAAGCTCGGCATAGAGCATACCATTGTGGTATTTGGAAGTGCACGTATCAATGAACATAAAACGGCGATGGCCAAACTAAAGGAGATTCAGAAAAAGGTGGAAGAGAACCCCGCTTCCAAAAGTCTGCTGAGCGAGCTATATATGGCGGAGAGGATGGTAGAAAAGAGTATCTACTACGACGATGCCAGAATGCTCGGACGATACATAGGCAGAAGCGGCAAAGGGCCGGAGGACTGCAGGGTCATACTCATGACGGGGGGAGGCCCGGGAATAATGGAGGCGGCAAACCGCGGCTCTTTCGATGTGGGAGCCAAATCGATCGGCCTGAATATAAAGCTTCCGCACGAGCAGTACCCGAACCCCTATATAACGCCGGAGCTCTGCTTTCAGTTCCACTACTTCGCCATAAGGAAGCTCCACTTTTTCCTCAGGGCGAAGGCGCTGGTGGTCTATCCGGGGGGATTCGGCACTCTCGATGAGCTCTTCGAGATACTAACGCTCGTACAGACCGGAAAGACCTCTCCGATACCTGTGGTCATGGTAGGAAAGAGTTACTGGCATAAGCTCATAGATTTCGATTTTCTTAAAGAGGAGGGGGTTATAGCCCCGGAGGATCTGGAGATTTTCCACTTTGCCGACAATGCCGCCGATGCGTGGGAACACATAATAAAGTGGCATGAAGATTTCAACAAACCGCTGTTCGCGAAAGGAGAGAGTCATGGAAGAGAGTGAAAAAAGGGTCGTGGTAGAGGGTTTGGACATTCCGTTCTGGAACCTTGTCTGGTTCATGGTAAAACTGGCGCTGGCTTCGATTCCGGCCCTGTTTATCGTCTACTTCATATTCGGCCTGCT
>JALWMA010000066.1:10388-48296 GCA_027081015.1 Campylobacterales bacterium
AGAGTGAAAAAAGGGTCGTGGTAGAGGGTTTGGACATTCCGTTCTGGAACCTTGTCTGGTTCATGGTAAAACTGGCGCTGGCTTCGATTCCGGCCCTGTTTATCGTCTACTTCATATTCGGCCTGCTTGCGATGCTTTTCGGAGGCCTTTTCCATATGATTATGATGCCGCCGCGTGCCGGGTTTTGAGAGTGCGACCTGGGTAGCGGTGATTTCATTGGAAAGGGAGTAATATTGGGTAACAGGAGTCGCACAAAGAGTGCAGGGCCGCTCACCTCCTGCCGGATTGCGGGCTTTGCCCGGAGTCCGTGTAACATACCGGCGTTTTGGTAGCTAAACGCCGTCTCGAAATCTTGGATTTCGAAGCTTTAGGGGGTTGTAGGGCCGGTCAGGCCCTGCCGGATTGCGGGCTTTGCCCGGAATCCGTGTAACATAAAAATGAAATAAAAAAGAGAGAAAGGGGTCCAAAATGTGGAAAATATGGCTCGATATGGACGAAGAGACGAAAAAGAGAGTCTCGAAAAACTTCAAAATTACCGGAATCGTCTTGATGCTTCTTGGAATAGGAGGCATCCTTTTTCCGGGGATTATGTCGCTTGCGACGCTCTTTTTCGTGGCGTGGATGATGCTTTTCGGCGGACTCATGACAGGCTACTTTACGTGGATGAGCGACAGGAGCGACTGGCTCGGCTGGCTGAAAACCTTCGTTCTCGTAGCGACGGCCCTGCTGCTGATTTTCAAGCCCATGCCCGGAATAGCCGCCGTCGGACTGCTTCTGGCCATCTATTTTCTCTTCGATTCGTTTGGAAATATGGCGATCGCCTTTACGATGAAGCCCGCGAAAGGTTGGTGGCTCTGGCTGCTGAACGGGATATTCTCCCTGCTGCTGGCGGTTATCTTTCTGGTTGGCTGGCCGTTCAGCTCGCTCTATCTTGTGGGTCTGTTCGTAGGCATAAGCCTGTTCATAGACGGTATAGTCCTAATAACACTCGGCAGCTATCTGAAAAAAGGCGGAGAGTAGCCGGCATCCGAAAACTCCCGGCCCGTCTCTTTCTACACGCCCGTTTACGGGAAAGACTCGAAAAGATCGAGAGGGAGAGCAGAGAGCTTTTCATTTCAGCCGTTGCCGGAGAAAAACGGCTCTCAAAGAGAGTGTGACAAAGAAGCAGCCGGAGCTGCGAAAACCTGCAGGGTGCCTGCTTCTGTGAAGGTGACGATAGCCGCCGGGTCGTCACCCGCCCCGCCGGTAATGGGCCAGGCCCCGGCTCTTTGACCTCTTTCCGGTTTTCTCCATCCCATGCGAATCTATCTTTGAAAGAGATCGGCTCAGTGTCTGTATCTGTATGTTATGACCATGCCTATATCTCTGCCGAGTTTCGAATGAAGCGTCTCTGTTATCTTCTCTTTTTCGGAACTGTTCAGCTCTCTCGGCGTTATAACCGAAAACTTCGCGAAATCGCCATCCGGAGTATGTGAGATACCGCTCAGCCTTATGTCGACCGGTGTGCCGCCGACGACGACCCTTTTGAAACTCTCGAATCTGCTGTAGATCTTCTCATCGGCCACCACGCTCCTCGTGGAGAGATAGAGCGGAATCGCGATCACCGCAACCATCAGAAGTTTTATAAAAAAGGCGGTTGAAGCGTATCTGCTGGAGGCGTATCCCAATATATAGAACATGGCGCCGGATGCGACTATGATTCCTACGATGTTGGCCAGAAAGAGGAGAAGAGCGTTGGAAAAGAGGGGCCACGATCCCCACCCTATACCGATGCCGGAGACGCAGAGCGGAGGCACCAGTGCGACGGCGATCGCGACACCGGCGAGGCTCTCCCCGATCTTCGAATCGGCGTATCCGTACGCTGCGGCGATACCGGCAAAGACGGCGACGGCGAGATCGAGCAGCGTCGGGTGGGTTCTCATCGACATCTGGTCGGTTATATGGGTAAAAGGGAGCAGCCACGCATAGAGCGCCGAAGCCGCGAGGGCTATCGCTACTGAGAGTAGTATGGTCTTTGTGCTCCTTTGCATGAGGGTTTCGTCGAATCGAACGGCTCCCATCGCAAAGGCGACTATCGGGGCCATGAGAGGTGCGAGAATCATCGCGCCTATGATCGTCGGAGAGGAGTTTTGAAAGAGGCCGGTAGACGCCATGAGTACGCTTACAAGAAGCAGGAGAAGGTAGCCGGCGGAGATCTTCGCGGAGTTACGAAGTTTCATAAAAAGCTCCGCAAAGGCCTCTTCCGATGCTATGGGCACAAGCGGCAGGGTTCTGCGTGTGAAGAAGTTTATCAGGTCGCTCTCCTGCGGAAGGTTCTGTATGCGCAGGCTCTCCTTCTCTTCACCGCTCGCGCACCCTTTCCACCCGGTTACGATCTTCGATTTTGTCTCTATCGTCTCGAAAGAGATCTCTTTCGCCTCCCTTTTTATACCGTCGACAGTGAAGTGTATGGGTTTTGTGCTGCCGCTTTTTATGGTGATGCGTTCGCTCTTTACCGTTCCGACGCCCGGCGGCAGGGTTTCGGTCGGGTTGATTTTCCGTTTTGCGAGAAAAAAGCGCAGTTTAAGGGCGCCGAGAACGCTTTGAGGCGCGTATATGACCGAAGCGATGCGCCTGCACCGGTTGTCGGACTCTTTGAAAAAGTAGGGACGCTTCGCCTGCATTACCGCCTCCGCACCGGCTTCTACCAGCAGTGACGCGGTCGTTATCTCTTTCTCTTTGGCCGTCTCGATCTGAAGAGGAAAAAGCTTCATTGAGAAGAGGCTCTCAAAAACCGATTTCGCCATAGCCTTGGCTCCCCTGCCGCTTATCCATCCGCTCTCTCCGGCGGATGCACACCCGATGACGACATCTCCGTTGCAGAGAACCTGGTGATCCAGAAGATGCACACTCTCGGCTTTCGCAAGTTTTATAGCCTCTTTCAGATCAGGCGGAATAGCATACGATTCACGACAGAGCCCGTTTTTCTCATATGGAAGTACAGCTATGCGTATATCGGCATGACGAATATGTTCGAGCCACTCCCGAAACTCTTCGTCTTCCGCCATTACATAGACCGTAGTTCCGGGTTCGAAAACGTTTTTGCGCCTTTTGAATATTTTGCTTGTGACTGGACGGCCCGTTATCTCCTCTATCGTGCTGCAAACAAGCGATATTTTCTCTTTTTCGAGCGTATGGTCATGTAGAAAGATAGAGGCTTCGGCCATCCGGTCTCCTTGAAGCTGTCATACACGAATTCACTATTATACACCAACAAACCATCCGATTCGGAGATCTTTTTCGAGAGCGGCCTCGAAAAGTCTACCGTTTGTCAGCCAGCTGACATTCATTAAAAAATAAGTTGTATTAAAATATGTAGGATTGCCAAAGAGTGTCCGAGGGGCCCATACCGGTTTTTTGCGCCGCAGCCGCAAAGAGCCTACTCGCTCAGAAACTAAATTTGGATGTGAACAGTGAAGGAGGGGAGTATGCAGAAGAGGGTAGAGTACGAGTTGTTCGACAACGGTACCGTAAGGGTGAAAAAGGTGGATGCGTCCGAAAACGCGAAAATTGGCCGCACCAAAGCCGGTCGCCTCGAAAAGAGGCTTGAAGAGTCAAAGGCGCAGCCGGAGAAGAGAAGAGACAAATCGGTGCCCGTCCTGCCATGAGAGGGGAGGCAGACATTCGCCCGGAGCCCTCTTTGAATGGGAAAGACGATCGGGCAGAGGGTCAAAGGTACCGCGGTACTGTACTATTTCGTAGTCTCGACGCGACTGCCGAATCGTTCGAAAAGAGACTCTTTCGTGCCGAACTGAAAGAGAACCCTGTCTATTTCGTTTTGCAAAACCTCCTGGATCTCCTCTCTACGGAGGGGGATGGGAGTGCGGCGAAAGCGATTGCCAGGGCCTCCTTCATTATGATCGACGAGATGGAGTCGAAGACCAGGTACGGAATGAAAAAGGGCAGGAGAGAGGCGCTGGCACAGATGGAGGTGCCGGGAGAGCTCGCAAAAGAGAGCGTGTGGTACCGCAATAGTGCGGCAGATACGTACGAACTGACGATCAGAAGAGCCAAAAGAGGCAGGAAAAACCTGGCGTTGACACTTGAAGGCGTAGAGCGTTTCTATATGGAGCATCCGTACGGAGAGCTTGCCGAAATTATCGTTTCGGCCGCCCGGAGTCTCGCACATATCGATATTATGATATCCTTGTATGAAGAGGAGATGAAAGAGCTGATCTCCTCCGAAGAACGTGAACGGTAAAGATGTAAGGAGATCGGTATGTGCATGGAGTCCCCCTTTTACGAAGAGGGCAGGAGGGTGCTGAAATCGAGTGCTCTTTTCGGCGGATTGAGCGACGAGGAGCTCGATACGGTTTTGAAAAGCGGAAGGTACGAGGTCTATAAAAGGTCGGAAACCATAGAGAACGACGAGGGTGAAGAGTATCTTAACATCATCATAAAAGGTGAAGTGAAGCTCTCGCAGGTAGATCCCGATAGCGGCAGGAGTATAACTCTTTTTGTATTGGGCCCGGGTGATATTTTCGATGTTTTCCCGCTTCTCGACGGCAAGAAGCACACCATGTTCGCCACGGCGCTGCATGAGAGCGTAATAGAGCGCGTAAAGATGTCCGAGGCGAGAGAGTGGCTTAAAAAGTTTCCGGAGTTCAATGCCCGGATGCTCCCGTATCTGGGATCGATGATGAGAGAGCTGGAAGCCTTTAGCGAACAGCTCGTTTTCGACGATACCGCTACAAGGCTCGCGAAACTGATCCTGAAACATGCGAGCGGCCGAAATAGTGAAAACAACCACTTCCCTGTAGATCTGATAAACAGGCTTTCGCACGAGACGATAGCCGAGATGATAGGCTCCGTAAGATCGGTCGTCACTACTCAGCTCGGAAAGATGAGAGAGGAGGGGCTCATTTTGAGCCGGCGCGGCAAGCTCCTGGTAAAAGAGCTCGAAGCGTTGAAAGAGAGGTACGGGCTCTGATTTTTATTTAGACTTTTTTCAAAAGTAAACGGTCGGTAAACGATTTTTGGAGTAAAATTGTTTTAGACACGTTTCAGAAAGGAGTCGATGATGGGGAAGTTCGTTAAATGGTTCAAAGAGATCGGCATAGAGGATGTAGCTGAAGTCGGAGGCAAAAACGCCTCTTTGGGGGAGATGTACAGGACTTTGACGGAGGAGGGAGTCCGTGTTCCGAACGGTTTTGCGGTGACAGCCGACGCATACAGATATATTCTGGAGTATAACGGTGCATGGCAGAAGCTGCATAAACTGCTCGATGATCTCAATCCGGATGATGTCAAGCAGCTTCAGGAGCGCGGAGCCGCATGCAGGAAGCTGATTCGGGAGTGCAAGATTCCCGATGACCTGAAAGAGGAGATCTTAAAAGGGTATGAGGAGCTCAAAAAGGAGTACGGCGAAGATGTCTCTCTGGCCGTCCGCTCCTCCGCCACCGCCGAAGATTCGCCGGAAGCTTCGTTCGCCGGGCAGAACGACACCTATCTAAACATATCCGGCGAAGAGGCGCTGCTGGACGCATACAGGCGCTGCCTCGCCTCAAACTTCACCGATCGCTCCATCCACTATAAGTACGATCACGGATTCGACTGGTCGAAGGTCTACCTCTCCGTCGTGGTTATGAAGATGGTCCGTTCGGACTTGGGTGCCAGCGGCGTAATGTTCAGCCTCGATACCGAGACCGGATTTAAAGATGTGGTCTTCATCAACGCCGGATACGGCCTTGGGGAGAATATCGTGCAGGGAACGATAGACCCCGACAGCTTCTACGTACACAAACCCACTTTCGAGAAGGGTTACAGGGCCGTTTTGAAAAGAAGGCTCGGAAAAAAGCAGCTCAAGATGGTCTTTGCGGAGGAGCTGAACACCGGAAACATAGCCGTGGAGTATACGAAAAATATAGAAACCGACGAAAAGGAGCGAAGCCGATTCTGCATAGAGGATGACGATGTGATGGTGCTTGCGGACTACGCCATAAAGGTGGAGAACCACTACTCCAAAAAGGCCGGCTACCGCAAACCTATGGATATGGAGTGGGCGAAAGACGGTGTTGACGGCCACCTCTATATGGTTCAGGCGCGACCAGAGACGGTAGAGTCGCAAAAAAGCGGGACGGTTCTGAAGATGTACCATCTCGAAGAGAAGGGCAGACTGCTTGTAAGCGGCCGTGCGGTCGGCACGAAGATAGGGCAGGGCAAGGTTAGGGTCATAAAAGATATAAGTGAACTGAGCAGCTTCAAGCCAGGAGAGGTACTCGTCTCCGAGACGACGACGCCGGACTGGGAACCGGTCATGAAGACGGCGGCCGCGGTAGTCACCGACCGCGGAGGGCGTACATGCCATGCGGCTATCGTCAGCCGTGAGCTCGGTATTCCGGCGGTTGTGGGAACGGACAACGCGACCGAAGTCCTGAAAGACGGAATGGAGGTTACCGTTAGCTGTGCCGAAGGAGAGACGGGCAACGTCTATGAAGGGCTGCTCAAGTACGAGATAGTGGAGACCGACCTCTCGAAGATGAAAAAGCCCAAAACCGAAATCATGATGAACCTCGGGAACCCCGATATCGCTTTTTCGCTGGCCGGACTGCCGGTGGACGGCATAGGGCTTGCGAGAATGGAGTTCATCATAAACGAGTATATCAAAGCGCACCCTATGGCGCTGAAGCATATGGAGAGGGTCGACGAAGAGACCAAAGAGGCTCTCGAGAGGCTCTTTGGAGCGTTCGACAGCCCGGAAGAGTTTTTCGTAAAGACACTATCCGAAGGGGTGGCGACGATAGCCGCATCGGTCTACCCTAACCCGTGCGTGGTTCGCATGAGCGACTTCAAGAGCAACGAATACGCAACGCTTCTGGGCGGTAAATTTTTCGAACCCGAAGAGGACAACCCGATGATAGGCTTCCGCGGTGCTGCACGCTACAGCCATCCCGCGTACGAAGAGGGTTTCGCCCTCGAGTGTGCGGCGATGAAGAGGGTCAGGGAGGTGATCGGCATGGAGAATGTCATCTTGATGATACCTTTCTGCCGGCGCGTCGAAGAGGGCAAGAAAGTGCTCGAGACGATGGCAAAATACGGGCTCAAAAAAGGCGAAAACGGCCTTAAGATCTATGTAATGTGCGAAATTCCGAACAATGTGATCCAGATAGACGCTTTCAGCGAGATCTTCGACGGCTTCAGCATAGGAAGCAACGACCTTACGCAGCTTACACTCGGAGTCGACCGTGACAGCGAGATAGTCGCGTTCGATTACGACGAGCGCGACCCGGGTGTGATGAAGATGATAGAGATGGCGGTCGAAGGGGCGAAACGAAACGGGCGCCACAGCGGTATTTGCGGTCAGGCCCCTTCGGACTACCCTGAAGTGGCCGAATTTCTTGTAAAGCTGGGAATAGACTCGATCAGTCTCAACCCCGACAGCGTACTGAAGACGATGCGGGATATCGTAGAGCTCGAAAAAGAGCTGGGAAGGAGCTGAGATGCTAAAGAGATATCTACCGGCCGATGTGCCGGAGGAGAGGGAGGGAGATTTTCTCGAAAACTTCGACAAGAGTACGGGCGGCAGCGGGCGGTTGATGCTCTTTGCGGGCGATCAGAAGGTCGAGCATCTGAACAGCGACTTCTTCGGCCCCGGCATACCGCCCGAAGACAGTGACCCCGAACATATGTTCAGGATCGCTTCAAGGGCCGATATAGGCGTTTTTGCCACACAGTTCGGGCTTATATGCAGATATGCGAGGGACTATGGAAACATTCCATACCTGGTGAAACTCAACTCCAAAACCAATCTTGTGCCATACAGCGACAAAGACCCCTATTCGCAGCAGTGGCTGAATGTGGAAGATATCGTCCGTTTCAAAAAGAGCAGCGGTCTGGATATCCGCGGGGTCGGCTACACGGTATATCTGGGAGGAGAGCACGAACATTCGATGCTGCGGGAGGCCGCCCGAATAGTGCATAAAGCGCACGAAAACGGGATGCTGGCGGTACTCTGGATATATCCGAAGGGGCCTTACGTAAAAGATGAGCACGATGCCCACCTGATCGCCGGTGCCGCTGGTGTCGGTGCATGCCTCGGGGCGGACTTTGTCAAGCTGAAAGTTCCATATGTCAAGGAGAGTTTCGACCCAGCACTCCTGAAAGAGGCGACAGCGGCGGCGGGCCGTACCGGCGTTCTGTGCGAAGGGGGCGACAAGGTGGACGAGGCGCAGTTTCTGGCCCGGCTTCACGAGCAGATACACATCGGCGGAAGCCGCGGAAACGGTACCGGCCGCAACATTCACCAAAGGCCGCTCGAAGAGGCGATACGCATGGCGAACGCGATCTATGCGGTTACCGTCAAAAACGTTTCCGTCGACGAGGCGTTGAAGATCGCCAAAGGAGAGGCGGCATGAGCGGCACGATAGGGAGCCCATGCCCCAAAAGCACTCCTGCAAGCCGAAGCGAAAGGCCCGCAAAGCACGGAAGGCTGCCGGTGACCGGGGATGAGCTCGGGTCGAACGAGCTCTACTGCCGGAAACGTTCTTGAAAGGGGATACCGTGAACTCCGATCCCTCCGCGAATATCGCGATACCGGAACTTCCGGATGAACTGAGCGGTCTGGGCGAAATCGCCCTCAACCTCTGGTGGACGTGGAACCCCAGGGGCAAAAACATCTTCAGGCAGCTAAACCCCTATCTATGGAAAGAGAGCGGGCACAACCCGATAGAGATGCTCAAAAAGCTCTCGCCCAAAGAGCTGCAGAGAGCCTGCGACAACGAAAACTTTATGCGCGAATACCGTTACGTCAACGCACTCTTTAAAGAGTATATGCACGACAAGACGGTCTACAGCGAAGAGGAGCCCCTGCCCATAGCCTACTTCTGTGCCGAATACGGCCTTCACCACTCCGTCCCCATCTACTCCGGCGGGCTCGGTTTTCTGGCCGGTGACATCCTGAAAGAGTCGAGCGATATGGGGCTACCGATGGTGGGAATCGGGTTTATGTACCCGCAGGGGTATATCCGCCAGATAATAGGAAGCGACGGCTGGCAGAACGGAACCAACGAGCCTATAAACCGCGATACGGCGCCGATAGAGAGGGTACTCGACGACAGCGGTGGGCACTTTACGATTCAGGTTCCCTTCATAGACCCTCCCGTCTATGCGGCGGTCTGGAAGATAAACGTCGGCAGGGCCACTCTCTACCTTCTCGATACCGATATACAAAAGAATGACCCGTGGGACAGGGAGATATCTTCGAGGCTCTACACTCCAGACATGAACCAGCGCCTGCGTCAGGAGATAGTTCTGGGCATAGGAGGCTACCGGGTTCTCGAAGAGCTCGGCATCGAGTACTCCATTCTGAATCTGAACGAGGGTCACCCCGCCTTTGCGCTTTTCGAGCGTGTACGTTCGTTTATGGAGGATGAGGGGATGGCGCTCGACGATGCGATAGAGGAGGTGAGAAAGAGCTCCGTTTTCACGACCCACACCCCTCTTCAGGCGGGTACCGATGTATACGGTTTCGATATGATGAGCCACTACTTCGAAGAGTACTGGAAGCGTCTCGGGATGGACAAAGAGCGTTTCATGGGCTTCGGCATAAACCCGGACGCTCCGAAGGCGGGGTTCAACATGACTGTACTCGGGCTCAGGATGTGCAGCCACCGCAACGCCGTCAGTAAAAAGCATCGCGACGTTACACGTACTATCTGGAAGAGTGTATTCGACCACGAAAACGAGAAAGAGGTTCCGATAGATTACGTCACGAACGGTGTGCATATACCTACATGGATAGGCGACGAACTCTTCGAAGAGCTCGACCGCAAACTGGGAGAGAACTGGCTGCATATGCAGGACAACGAGGATCTTTGGAGCCGCATCGAGGAGATAGACGACAAAAAGATATGGGATCTGCACTATATCTACAAGGTGCGTATGGTCAACTTCATAAGAGAGAGGGTGCGGCGCAAATGGGCCGATGAGGGGATAGACCCGCTGGTGGCGATGGCAGAAGGAGTGATGCTCGATCCCGATGTTTTGACCATAGGGTTCGCGCGGCGTATGACATCGTACAAAAGGCCCGACTTGATACTGCACGATCTCGACCGCCTCGAGAGGATAATCAACGACTTCGCACGCCCGGTGCAGATAATTTTTGCGGGAAAGGCGCACCCCTCCGACAACCCGGGGAAAAAGATACTTCAGCACATCTTCAAGACCGCGCAGGATCCGCGCTTCAGGGGGCGCATAGCGTTTGTGGAGGATTACGGCGAGAGTGTCGCCAAATATCTCGTTAGAGGGTGTGACGTCTGGCTCAACAACCCTCTGATTCCGATGGAGGCGTGCGGGACGAGCGGAATGAAGGCGGCTATAAACGGTACGATCCACTGCTCGAGCCTCGACGGATGGTGGCCCGAAGGTTACAACGGACAAAACGGCTGGGCGTTCGGCGGTGAATCGTCGGACGATGCCGCCGATGCCGCCGCGCTCTACGATACGATCGAGCAGAAGATAGTACCTCTTTACTACACGCTGAACGAGAGGGATCTTCCGGGCGGGTGGGTCAGTATGATGAAAGAGTCCATGAGATCGGTGGCGCCGAAGTTCAGCGCCAGAAGAATGATGAAAGAGTACCTCGGAAAGTTTTATATTCCGGTATCCAAAGAGCTGACCGAAGTAAAAAAAGGAGAAGAGTCATGAAAAAGAGAGTAGCCGTAAACGGACTTGGACGCATAGGGAATCAGGTGCTTAGGCACTATATACACAACCTTCCGGCAGAGTGTGAGATAGTCGCCGCCAATACGTCGAGCGTCGAAGATGCCGCATACCTGCTGAAGTACGATTCGGTACACGGCAGGGCCGACTTCGAGATAGAGACGTTCGGTAACGAGAAGCTGGTCATAGACGGGCACGAGATCGCGATAGTGAGCTCCCACAATCCGCTGGAGCTTCCTTGGAAAGAGATGGGCATCGATATAGTGCTCGAGTGTACGGGGCACTTTACGGAGCGGAGTGCGGCTGCCCGGCATATCGAAGCGGGTGCGAAAAAGGTCGTGATATCGGCGCCCGGCAAAAACGTCGACAAGACATTCGTTATGGGCGTGAACGAGAAGGAGTATGACGATGCGAAGCACCATGTGGTCTCCAACGCATCGTGTACCACCAACTCCCTTGCACCTGTGATGAAGGTTCTCGAAGAGAGTTTCGGTGTCCAAAACGCGATGATCACGACGACACACGCCTATACATCTTCGCAGACCACCGTGGACAAGAGGGCCAAAAAGAGAAGACGCGGCAGGGCGGCGGCGGTCAACATCATACCCACGACCACCGGTGCCGCGACTGCGACCGTGGAGGTCATACCTTCGCTCGAGGGCAAAATGGAGGCAATGGCGCTTCGCGTGCCGGTGCCCGACGGTGCTATAACGGAGGTCGTTGCGCTTCTAAAGAGCGATGTTACTGTCGAGAGCGTCAACGAAGCGTTCAAAAGAGCGTCGGAAGGGGAGCTGAAAGGGATACTGGAGTATTCGACCGAAGAGATTGTCTCTACCGATATAATAGGCAACAGACACTCTTCGATAGTCGATGCGCCATCCACATCCGTAGTGGGCGGCAGGATGGTCAAGGTTATGGCATGGTACGACAATGAGTACGGCTACTCTCAGCGACTTTTGGAGCTTGCCGACCATATAGCGAAAAATATGAGATAGGAGGATGAGATGAAAAAGACGCTTGTAGCGATATACGAAGACCATGAGGATGCCTCCGAGGCCGTAAAAAAGCTACTTGAAGGGGGTGTCTCGAAAGAGCACATCTACGCCCTATCCAAAGGTGAGGATACACCCGAGAAGAGTTTCGAGATCGAAAAGGAGAACGAGAGCATACTCTTCTGGGGCAGACAGGGTGCGATCTGGGGCGGCCTCTTCGGACTTCTGGCGGGCGGAATCTTTTCGCTGGTACCGGGTTTCGGGCCGATTGTAGCCGCAGGGCCGGTGGTATCGTCACTGGCCGGTTTTCTGGGCGGAGCGGCGACATTCGGCAGTGCATCGGCGCTTGCGGCGTGGCTTGCCGATTTCAGTATGGAGAAGGCGGAGGCGCTTCACTACGAAAATCTTCTCAAAGAGGGAAAGATTTTGGTAATCGTGCATGCAAAAGATGATGAGCTGCAGAAGGCCGAGAGAGTGCTCGAAGAGCTCGGCAAAGGCGAAATGAAACTGCATTAAAGCGCCGAAAAAAGGGGTGTTATGAGAGAGTCCAAACTGATTCTGCTGCGCCACGGCGAGAGTCTTTATAACAGAGAGAACCTCTTTACGGGCTGGACAGATATAGACCTGAGCCAAAAGGGGATAGAGCAGGCCGAAAGGGCGGGAAAAAGATTGGCGGAGAACGATCTTTATCCCGATATCTGTTTCACATCCTGGCTCAAAAGAGCCATCCATACGGCGCAGATTACTTTGAAAGAGATGGAGTGGGAGCATATCGACTCGATAAGAAGCTGGAAGCTCAACGAGCGGCACTACGGCGCCTGGCAGCAGCACAACAAGGATGCCGTAAAAAGAGAGGTGGGCGAAGAGATGTTCATGGCGATCAGACGGGGCTACGACACCCCGCCACCGCCGCTGAAATCCGGAGACCCGAGACTGCCGGAAAACGACCCCAAATACAGCGGTGTGGACCCCGCTCTGCTTCCGAGGAGCGAATCACTCAAACAGACCCGTATACGAACTCTGAACTACTTCGCCGAGTCGATTGCCCCGCAGCTGGCACGCGGTAAGTGCGTACTCGTAAGCGCCCACGGCAACTCCCTGCGCGCATTGGTTATGGCGATAGAGAATCTTACACCGGCGGAGGTGGTAAAACTGGAGATTCCGACTGGAGAGCCGATTCTATACCGCTTCGACGAGACACTTCATCTTCTGGGAAAGAGATTGCTTTAATGGAAACCGGCTAAAAATATCAATTTTTCTCGGTTTTATTCGATATAATAGGGGGTATAGGTTACGAAGAGTCCGTTTAGCCATTGAAAAGGGCTCTTCATAACCTCTTTTGAATGGTCCCCGATATACAATTTGAGAGTAGTGTTTTATTTACGGTTTTATAAAATGATCAAAGGATTTTTTTGCGGCTCGATACATACCTATATACGCCTGAAAGAGGGTGGAACAGACCGTTCGACAGGGGGCTCGATTCTGAAAACAGCCTCGTCATCATTTTCGGTGATCCGGATATAGATGACGGGCATGTCGGTTTGAAAGAGCTGATCTCGTCATACTCCGAATCGAAAGTAGTGGGGTGTTCGACAGCCGGGGAGATATTTGAAGATGAGCTCTACTCCGGAGGTATAGCGGCCGCTGTTGTACGTTTTGAGTGCTCCAAAATAAGGGTTGCGGCATGCAGTGTGGATTCCGTCGCAGATGACTTTGAAATCGGTGAGAACCTCATAAAGACTCTTGATGATCATGGATCTCTCAGAGCCGTTTTTGTTTTGAGCGACGGCCTCAATGTCAACGGTTCGGAGCTGACGAGAGGGATAAACAGAAGCCTGGAGCGCTCCAAAGCTGTAGTAACCGGCGCCCTTGCGGGCGATGAGGACCGTTTCGAGTCTACATGGGTCGTTGTCGGACGTAGATTGAAGCAGAACTATGTGACGGCGGTAGGGTTTTACGGCGACAACATCCATGTGGAGTTCGGTTCGCAGGGGGGATGGGACCGCTTCGGCATCGACAGGAGGGTGACACGGGCAAAAGGGAACGTACTCTATACGCTCGACAACAAGCCGGCTTTGGAGCTCTATAAGAGATATCTCGGCGAGTATGCCGACGAACTACCAGCTTCCGGGCTGCTCTTTCCGCTGCAGGTCAAAAGAGGTGACGAGGAGCCCAAGGTCAGGACCATAGTGGCGATAGACGAGAAAGAGAACTCCATCACGTTCGCCGGAGATATAGAGCAGGGGAGCTCCGCATCTTTCATGAAGGCCAACTTCGACAATCTCGTAAGCGGTGCTGAACATGCCGCACTGCAGATCGATAGCGGTGAGAATGAATATGAGGGGGAAGACTCCCTTCTGATAGCGGTAAGCTGCGTCGGCAGAAGGCTTGTGCTGGGCCAAAGAAGCGAAGATGAACTGGAGGTCGTGAGAGATGTCTTTCCTCCATCGGTAAAGATGGTCGGTTTCTACTCCTACGGTGAGATATCTACACGTACAAACGGGCGGTGTGACCTTCTAAATCAGACGATGACCCTTACCAGGATATGGGAAAAGTGTACCAAATGACAGAAAACAGACTCCTGAAGAGGCAGCTGAAAAAGTGCGGCATAGAGTCTATAGACTCGATAGACCCGAAAAAGTTCGAAAAGTTTCTGAAGCTTGTGGAGGCCTCCTACAAAGAGAACGAGAAGAGTCTGAAGATGCTCGACCGCTCATTGGAGATAGCCTCCGAAGAGATGCAGGAGGCGCTCGAGAGAAACAGGGAGCAGTCGTGGCGGATGATCCGGCAGTCGAGGCTCGCAACGATGGGAGAGATGATAAGCATGATCGCCCATCAGTGGAGGCAGCCCCTAAACGCCATAAGCCTGACCGCGTCGGATCTGAAGCTGAAGAAGATGATGGGTGAAGCCGATGATGCGGCGGTTATAGAGGGGCTTGAGAAGATTGTGACATATGTCCACCACCTTAGTGAGACGATCGAGGATTTCAGGACATTTTTCAAAGCCGGAAAGAGGCGGGCCGAAATCTCTTTCAAAGAGATTGTGGAGAGCTTGAAGGGAATTATCGAAGCCTCTTTGAAAAAGAGTTCCATCGTCATTGAGTACGACCTCGACAAGAGCCGGCGCTTTACATGCTATCCGAACGAGATTAAGCAGGTCGTTTTGAACCTCGTGAAAAATTCCGAGGATGTTCTCATGGAGAGGGGGGTGGAGAACCCCCGCATAGAGATCGAAGCCGGTTTCGAGGATGGTATGCACTATCTTCAGGTACGCGACAACGGCGGGGGAGTCGATCCGGCCATTTTGGGACGTATCTTCGAGCCGGACTTCTCCACAAAGGATGAAAAGGGGACAGGAATAGGTCTCTATATGAGCAAAATCATAGTCGAGGAGCACTGCGGCGGTGAACTCAGGGTGGAAAACTCCAAAGAGGGTGCCGTCTTTACGATTCTGCTGGAGAGTTGATCGGATGTTATAGACTCTTTTGCTATAGTTTCGGTATTGCGGAAGGGAGCGCTGCCGATGTCAGACCTTCTTCAGAATAGCGTCTTGCAGTTTGTCGAACACTTTAAAAGCCATACCGGTCTGTTTGTACTCTTTTCCGCATTTTCGAAACTATTCCAAGGCCTGGATTTCTGATACCAGGTTCGATTTCTTCTTATGGGGTTGTTCAGAGGCTGCACCGCTTCAATATCGGAATGTACTCGTCTTTGTCGTTGCGTACTTACGGTACGGGAGTGGTTTTTTGAAAAACCGTGTTGCATATTTCGGAGAAGACGGCCGATACCACACTCCGTTTTCTCAACTATATGTAGCGAAGTCGGTATTCAAAGCAGGATTTCACAGGCTTTGAAAGAGATTTTCATTTTCGGCTTCTATCTACAACTTATCGAAGATCTGAACGAATCACAGGCTTTTCGACAGAATTGATCGGAAAATATTTCCAAAATCGTGTTCCGTTATACTCTATTATGATTATGATGATTATGTAGGCCGCCTGCCGCAAAAGAGCGGCTCTTCACGGCCATATTTCTACGACGTACCGTATGGCACTAACGGCTTTCTAAGATACTAACCTCTCTCATGTGCCGGGGTCCGCTCCTCGAAAGAGAGATTGATATTGATACGCTTACCGTTTCGCAATACGGTAACTTCGACCATTTTGCCGGTAAAGAAGAGCTCCAGTTTTAGATCCGGGATGGTATTTACCTCTACGCCGTCCACCGCCACTATAACATCATCTTTTTTTATTCCTGCCCTTTTTGCCGGTGAGTTCTCTACAAGCTTCACCACTTTGAGATTGTCGTCGCCTTCGAGATAGACGCCGATCTTCTTCTCTTTAGCGGTCTCTATCGGTTCAGGATATAGAAGATAGTCCGCTATGCCCGGTTTCGGTTTCATGGAGTTGACTACGATTTTGTAGTCCTGGATCCCTCTTCTCTTGATTCTGTCGGGGATACCGAAACCGAACATAACATGTCCGTTCCCGGCCAGAACGGCCATGCAGTAGTCGGGGTGCTCTTTCAGGAATCTGGATACGTTTTTGGCCATAGTCTCGTCCCACAGAAGCTGGGCGTAGTAGAACTCGTCGAAATTTTTGAAATTTTTTGAGCTGTGGCTCGAAAAGATGTTTCGCAGCTCGTCCCTGTATCGTGTGTTGGAGAAATCGATCGATTCGGGAACCCTGCTTCTCTCCTTGGCATTGAGAGAGTCGATCCCCTCCCTTACGACTTTTTTTGTGATCTCCTTCTCTATGTTGAGCGCTACGATCGGCAGCTTCTTCTTTTTCGCGTAGAGTATTATGGGACGGTAGAGGTGGTAGTTGTATTTCCACCGCTTGAAGTACTCGGTCTTTTTGAGCATCTCTTTTTCTGAAATCTCTCCCGCTATATACCGGTCCAGATAGTTCTGGTACGGCTCTTGAAACATCTCCATACCGACGGCTACCTTCTTACCCGCTTCCACCATCGCCTTTATGATTTTGAGCTGGTTGAGATGGTTCGAAAAGTTGGTGTGCTGCTCTCCTATGAAAACAACCCTCTGTTTCACGAGATCCGGGAAGATGGAGCTTAGGGGGTCGAGATTCGGTTTGAGAGCGTACGAGCCGCTCGCAACGGTGTAGATCACCCCTTTTTGCGACGGCTTCGTGCTCTTTTTCACGATTTTGCCGTTTTTTATGACGACGGTGGAGTATTTTCCGAGGTGCCTCAGCCTGAAAAAGATCGAACGCGACAGTCTCTTGCTTTCGAAAACGGCTACGACACGCGACTTTTCGAAAGGGTTTTTGAAAAGCTCTATCTTCGTATCCCCCTCCATCGTAAAGTCTATGGCTACCTGTTTCAAAAAGCTGTTCGAGGCACCCAGAACGAGGATGTCTCTCTTTTTCAACTCCTCATATTTCACCTCGTCCGAATAGACCGCCTTTTTAAAGACTTTCAGCATCTTGGAGAAGCGCTTTTCATCTTTGCGATCGACTATGACTGTTACGTCACCGTCGAGAATGCGCGAAATCACGGGCGGCACCTCCGCCGGGTAGAGGCGGCGGAAGATCTCGTAGTTTTCGTCGACTACGATCTTTTTCGGTTCGATATCGAGCTCCAGTCTGTGGGCCGTTTCGGTCAGGTCGATCGTCTCCCAGAGGCACTCGCTCTCGGAGCATACCTTGATGGGTAGGCGGGAGAGCATTCCGTTGCTCTGAATGTCGAATTCGAGGATATATCTGTCGTCCACGAAACTGAGACCGATGTTTGAGAGCCTGAAGTCGAATGCGCCCTTCCTATATACCCAGGTTTTGAAAAAGTCGAGCAGTCTTTGGCCCGAAACCTCTTCGAAAATCTCCCTAAGATTTTTGTAGCTTGCCGTTTTGTATGGGTACTCTTTCAGGAGTTTGTCGATTCCCCGGCGGAAAGCCTCTTCGCCGATCCTCTTTTCGAGCATGTAGAAGAAGAAGGCGGACTTGCCGTAACCTACCGCATTTTTGCTCTCTCTGTTCTTCGAGGTGAACTCTATGAGGGCGATTTCATTTTCGGAGTTTACGTAAGAGTCATATTTTATGAGCAGATCTTTTCTATACTCTGCGCCGCGTTTCGACTCTTTTGCGTAGAGGTAGTCGGAGTAGAAGGTGGTGAGACCCTCTACCCAGTTGCCGCGGTAGGGTGCATAGACGTAGTTTCCGAACCACTGGTGTACGATTTCGTGACCCAGCGAGGAGTTCAATACGAAAGGTTTGTCTATTATCTGTCTGCCTATGAGAGTGAAAGTCGGCATAGAATATCCGGCAGGAAAAGGGGCCTCGACAATCTTGAATGTGTCGAAAGGGGTGAAGCCGAACATCTCTTTGTATTTCGAAAAGTAGTCGGCGCTCTTTTTTAAATAGGTGTTTGAGAGGCGGCTCTCTTCGGGGTAGAGGTATGTGGAGATCGTCACGCCGCTTCTACTTTTTAGGCTCTCGGTTTTATAGCGCGAAGAGGCTACGAGGTGCAGCACATCGAGCGGATGGTCGTACCTGTATATCGTTCCGTTTTTTGACTCTTCCGTCTCTGTGGCCTCGGTGACTATCTTCATACCGGGCGCCTTTACGACCGTTTCATACCTGCACATGAGATCTATGGCCGGATACCAGCCATTTAGCAGCGTCACATCTTTCGCACCGGGATCGAAGCCGTATAGAAACGAGAGTTCGATCGGATCGTTCTTCGAGGCTTTCAATAGTACCGGCCTGTTCTCTTTTACGACGAGCCTGGCGCTCTTTATGGAGGTAATGTTCGCCTTCGTATCCAGAAGAGAAACGGAGTCGTGGTCTGTAGTGATCTTCGCCACCCCTTCAAGAAGACCTCTGTCGGTATCCAAAGATAGTCTCATCTCATATCTGCACTCGTGCGCAAAAATGGAGCCCATCAAGATCATGAAGATCAAAAACGCTTTTTTCACGGCTACTCCTTATAGTAGAATCAGTGTCGCCAGGCCGAGGAAGCTGAAAAAGCCCACCACGTCGGTTACTGTCGTCAGCAGAACAGTCGAGCCGACCGCCGGGTCGACGCCGAGGCCTCTTAGTACCAGGGGGATCGTGGCCCCGAAGAATCCTGCTGCAAGCAGATTTATCACCATCGATAGGGCGATCACGAGACCCAGAAGCGGCATGTCGAACCAGAGGTATGCTATAACTCCCATAACGACCGCATATATAAGTCCGTTTCCGAGCGATAGAAGAACCTCTTTCGTGATGACACGTTTGGCTTCCTTCGGGTCAATATCTCCCAGTGCCAGCTGACGGACCGTAACGGTGAGCGACTGTGTACCGGCGTTGCCCCCCATCGATGCGACTATCGGCATCAAAACGGCCAGGGCCACTATCGACTCTATCGTGGAGTCAAAAAAGCCGATCACGATAGATGCCGCGATCGCCGTCAGGAGGTTGATCCCGAGCCATACGGCCCTCGATTTTCCCGCTTCGAGCAGGCTTTCGCTCTCTTCCGACTCCTCCTGCACACCGGCCATGCCGTAGATCTGGTCGGTCGCCTGCTTCTCCATAAGGTCGTAGATGTCGTCGGCCGTGATTCGACCGAGAAGAATACCGAACTCGTCTACGACCGGTATGACGTTCATGTTGTAGTTACCGGCCAGTTCGATCACTTTGTCGATCGAATCTTTCGGATTCACCGCCACGGTCAACGCACCCTCTTTTGCCAGCACATTGCGGTATATTTCGTCCGGCCCCTGCAAAACGAGGTCCTCCATCGGCATCATTCCCATGAAACGGTCCCTGCTGTCGACTATGAAGACGTGGTAGGCGTTGTCGAGGCCGCCCTCGACCTTCATCTGTTTGAGCCGTTTTACAGACTCGCCGATCGTCTCGTCGATATAGGCTTTGAAGAGTTCGGTCTGCATGTGCGCGCCAGCTTCACTCTCATCGTAGCTGATGAGTTCGCGGATGACCCTGCTCTCTTCTTTGTCTATCTCGTCGAGGACCTCTTCGGCTTTCGTCTCGTCGATCTCCTCGATCTGCTGGACGATGTCGGCGGCGTCGTCGGTATCCATCTCTTCGATGATATCGGCGAGCTCTTTCGCGTCAATCGCTTCGAGCGCATCCTCCTGCGCACTTTTTGAAAGCTCCGAAAGTACGTCCGCCTTGAGGTCTTCAGGGAAAGATTTAAGCAGCTCTATGAAGCGCTCTTTGTCCACTTCGCGCATCTGCTCGAGAAGTTCGGCGATCTCGTACGCCTGGGCATTTTCATCCATACCCTCCGTAAAGAGTCTTATGCGGCGTTCGATCTCGATACCGAGCTCTTCTATGTTGCGATCCATGGCCCCTTCTCCTGTCGTATGCGTCTGTTTGCGCTTTCGATAAGTGGGATTGTACTTAAGCCGACCTCTCAAATCCCTGAACTTTTGTACCTTGTTACAAAGAGCAAAAAGAGACGAGTCGAAAAAACTGTTCACACTCTGCTCACGATGTGAACAGCTGCCCGTTAACCTCCGAATGGTACAATATCCATATAAGTGCACATGAGCGAAAAAGAGGGAAGGGAGAGATGATGAAAATTGCTTTTTTTGAAATCAAACCGGAGGAGAAAGAGTTCTTCTCCAGTCATTTGAAAGAGGAGGAGCTCTTCTTCTTCGATGAGACGATCAACGAGGCTTTGGAGTCTGAAGCCGATTATGATGCCGTAAGCGTTTTCGTCCACTCCAGGATCGACGACGATGTCCTCTCGAAGCTTCCAAAGCTCAGATATATTCAAACCAGGTCTACCGGATACGAACATATTGTATGCGATGCGCTCTACAGGCGCGGAATCGTCGCTTCGAACGTTGCGGGTTACGGCGGTCCGGCAGTCGCCGAGTTCGCCTTTTCACTGCTGCTGAACTCTACAAGGCATACACATACGGCTATAGGCAGGGCAAAAGAGGGGATCTTCGAGTATAGAGACCTCAAAGGTACGGAGCTCTTCGGTAAACGTCTTGGGATACTGGGACTTGGTACCATAGGCTCGAGAATGGCCCATATAGGCGCCGGTATGGGTATGAGGCTGGCCGCATGGTCGCGGACGAGACGCAAAATAGTGGATGAGCTCGGCATAGAGTTCAGCGAGGACCTGGATGCTGTTCTCGAATCGAGCGACGTAATCATGATTGCCCTTTCCCTTACGCCGGCGACCAAGGGGCTCATAAACGGTCGTAACATTAAAAAGGTAAAAAGAGATGCTGTCATAGTCAATGTCGCAAGGGCACAGATTATCGAAGATGAGCTCTACGGGAGTCTCGAAAACCGGCTCTGTCTCGATGTGATAAGCGATGTAAAGTATGTGCCCCGCCACAACATTCTATATACACCCCATATGGCATACTATACCGAAGAGGCGCTGACGAGAATTATGGAGATTTCACTTGAAAACATGAAAGCTTTTATAGAGTCAAAGCCGCTTCCGAACTGTTTGAAGATTGCATGCAGGCGGGATTACGGCGAGTAGCACGCATACAGGATCGCTGCCGGCAAGCTCGGCACTACAGATTTTACGCACCGTGTGCAACATTGGATTATGGAAAGGATGGAAAATGGTGGAGTTCCTTAAAAAGGCTACAGAGTGGGTTCTCGACAAAGAGGAGGAGGCGGCGAAAAAGTGCCGAATTGACCTGGAAGATCTGCAAAAGCAGATAGACCTTATAAAAAACAGGAGGGACGCACTCAAAAAGGAGTGCGAAGACAATATTGCCGAACTGGAGCATATCCTGCACCGTCTGGAGGTCATTAAAGCGAAAGAGGAGCCCTGCAAACGGTAGATTTTTTTAGCCTCCCAATCTTCTGACGGTGTCTTGGAGGATCTCGAATCCGAGTTTACTGGAGTTTTCGACCATCTTCATATCTTCTACGGCCGCCCTGAAGTCATTTTTGTCGAAGAAGTGTTCAAATGCCCTCATAAGGCCGTTATGGACATTACGGTGGTGCTGGCTTATTGTAGCAAGCGCATCTCTTTCGCCGGCAAGCAGCTTTCCGAGTTCGCCGCCGAACCACTTTCCGAAGCGGCAGCTATTCTCGTCCGGCAGATCTACCTTTTTGCCGTTGAGAAGCGCATTATAGCCCTGTAGTTTCAGATGAATATGGTCGATCTTTCCGTTGCTAACCTTCATGCCGTTTATAATGGCCGACATCTGCTCTTTGAGCCTCTGTGAGTTCTCTATGACCCTGTCGGTACGCTCTTTGAAATCCTCCAGCTCCTCCATGCCTCTTTGAGCATCTGCCTGAAACGACTCTCCCGCCTCCACGATGGCGGACGAGCTCTGCTTGAGTGTGGAGATGTTGATCTCTACCTCCTGCGTAGCCTTTTGGGTCCTCTCGGCGAGTTTCCTTACCTCGTCCGCGACAACAGCGAACCCGCGCCCGTGCTCGCCGGCCCTTGCGGCTTCTATAGCGGCATTCAGAGCAAGCAGGTTGGTCTGGTCGCTTATATCTTTTATGAGATTTATGATTTCGGAGATCGAGGCTACATGGCTGTTGAGCGCTTCTGAGTCCTCTTTGAGCGAGTCTGATTTCTGAACGATATTCTGCATGGACGATATGACGTCGCCGCTCTTTTCGCCTATCTGTGCAGCCTCTTCTGTATTCGTATTGTTCAGCCTTCCCCCATCTTCGAGCATCTGCAAGTTCTCTTCGATCGAATTCTGTAGAAACTCGGTGCCGTCGTCGTAACTCTCTATAAGAAGCTTAAGCAGCTCCTCTTTGAGCTCGGAGTCATCTTTGGACTCCTGAGTCTGCTCCCTGCCTATCGATGCTTCGAGTTCGCTTTTGAGCGACTCGATCTCACTCTTCAATAACCTGTTTTCGCTCTCGAGCTCTACGATTCTATCTTTCAGAGCGCTGCTCCTGCTGCCTGAAAACATCTCTTATGCTCCTCTGCTCTATATTTATTATTACAACTCTCCCGTAAATTTCGGTGGAGCCTGAACGGGGCCTGAAAAGGCCGGCTCTATTTACAGGATTTGTCATATGTAGCATATCGGCGATAGTAGAATATTTTTTATAGTTATTTGACGGCAGGTGGAGTGCAGAGGGTGCGGTTTCCGTGCCGAAGGCACGAAAATCCGCGGCTGTTAGCGTTCCGTAGGGATCAAAACGGCTTCCACTCGGCGGTTTTGAGCTTTGCCTTCCGGTGTCGCATTGGATGCGATCGGGTTCTCTTCGCCATACGCTTTGGTGGTGATTCTGGAAGCGGCTATACCCCTTGCGATCAGCTCTTTTTTGACCGCTTCGGCGCGTTTCGCCGACAGCTTGAGGTTGTAGGCGGCACTTCCGTCGCTGTCGGTGTAGCCTTCGAGGCGTACCTTTGTCTGGGGATGCTCTTTCATGAACGCTGCAAGCTTGTCGATATAGGGTGTATCTTTGGACTCGATCCTGGCCGAGTTGGTAGCGAAGTTCACATGCATCGTAAAGCCTACGGCACACCCCTGTGAGTCGACCTTGAACCCTTCCGGGGTGGTGGGACACTTGTCGAGATAGTCAGCTACACCGTCGCGGTCGCTGTCGAGCGCGCAGCCGTGCTCGTCCACCTTTGTCGTTTTGCTGTTCGGGCATCTGTCCATAAAATCGGCCACACCGTCGTTGTCGCTGTCGATCGGGCACCCTTTGGCGTCAACTTTCACACCGTCGGGTGTGCCTCTGCACTCATCTTTGTAGTCTGCCACACCGTCGCCGTCGGTATCGAGGGGGCATCCGTTCAGGTCAACCTCCACTCCTTTGGGCGTACCCGGGCACTTGTCGTCTCTGTCTGCCACACCGTCGTTGTCGCTGTCGGCTATCTTTTGGGGAGCTTCGGCCTTCACCGGAGCAGGTGCGGGCGCGGCCTTTTCAACCTCCCCGAAAGAGTATGCGAGACCGGCCGTATAAGCCAGGGTGTGACCGCCGTCATCGTATCTTATGAAATCCCTCGCTTCGAGTCTCAAATCGAGAGCGTCAAGAAGGCCTATTTTGAGTCCTAAACCGAGATTACCGATAAGACCGTCTCTCAATCCGGCGAGATTGTTGGTAAAGTCCTGCACTCCGACACCGGCAAGTAGATAGGGCCGTATCCGGTTCTCCGGCTCCAAAAAGTGGTATAGATAGTTGGCACTGAACTGGTGGGAGTCGGTATCTCGTCCCGGGATCAGAGCTTTATAGTCTATACTGTCCATGAAGTCGTAGCCGAGCTCCAGCGTCTGGCTTTCGTCCAGATTGTAACCCACTCTTGCACCCAGGCTCGTACCGTTATCGAGAAACTCCTTGTTTAGCGGCTCCACACCTCCGAACATCGGGGTTATGGAGTATTTGTACTCCGATGCCGCCAACGTTCCGGCCGCAGCGACACTAAGCAGCAATGCACCGATCTTTTTCATCATATTCTCCTTCTTTTTGTTGAGGGCACAATTATACCGTATAACAACATAAAGTAAATTGAGTTATTATTAATGCAAATAAACGGACTCTTGGCGGAAAAAGGGGATTTCGACTTTTTATGCTATATCCATCTCTTCTTTTTGAGCCATTTGAAGATGAGATAGGCGATGAGCAGGTTTACTATCCAGACGGCAAGATATCCGTATCTCCACTCCAGTTCCGGCATGAACCTGAAATTCATTCCGTAGTTGCCGACTATGAACGTAAGAGGGAGGAAGATGAGAGAGATTGCGGCGAGCCGCTGCATGGCCTGGTTCATACGGTTGCTCAGGAAACCCATCAGCAGGTTCTGAAGGTAGCCTGTACGGTCCAGGTACGTTTTCGATTCGTTTATCAGAAACGATAGGTGCTCCTTGAGATCGATGAACTCATACTTCAGCTTTTTTCTCATGACGACCGGAAAGTGGTTGAAAATTTTGTTTATAGTGTCGTTTTGCTGGACTGAGAGTTTTGCTATCCGGTTTAGTGTGCGTCTTGCGAAATAGAGGTTCTTCTGGACTTCCTGCTCATCCAGGCTCTCGTTGAAGATTCTGTCTTCTATCTCTTCAAGCCTGTTGTCGACATGGTCGATGACGCTCATCGTATGGTCGACCATAATATCTATGACAAGATAGAGAACGTACTCGAGGGAGTCGGTGGCCTTGTATCGCTTGTATAGACGGTTTACAATCGATTTTACTATCCTCTTCTCCCTTGCGAGGAATATGAACTTCTGCTCGTGCATGATGATCGCGACGTTTCTGTCGTTGTAGAGAAGTTCGTTCTCTTCGTCTTTTTGAAAATATTTCAAAATTGCCAGCTTGAACGATTCGTTCTCTTCGTATGCTACACTCTGGCCTTCGTTTTTGATATCTTCTATGAAGCTTTCGGGAAAGTTGCGATCTTTCAGCCAGGAGATGATATCTTCGTTCTCTATGGAGGTGAAGATTATCTGCTTCTTGTGATCGAGCAGCTCTATCTCATCTTTTCTGTAGAGTCTGTCGTCAGATAGTATGTACATATTTTTACTCCTCCCGTTTTACGATTTCGAGCCGGTCTTTTATGTCGCGAACGTGCAGGTCGAGCTGCGGGAAGGGGATCTCGATGCCGTTTTCATAGAGTGTGTTGTAGATCAGTACCAGGAATTTGTCGGCGGTGCGCAGCGGCTTGAGGGTCTCGTCTCCCTCGACCCATACGAATAGTTCGAAGTTTACGCTGCTGCTCCCCATCTCTGTCATCACGACCATCGGCTGCTTTGTCTCGTCGTCGCGTATGTAGTGCAGAGAGCTCTTCTGAAGCGCATCCAGAATCGCGCTTTTGACCATTTTTATATCGCTTCCGTACGCCACACCGAAAGGGATGCGCATCCGTCTCCTGCTGTCGCTTAGGGTCCAGTTTACGACATCGTTTTGTATGAAAGTCTGGTTCGGAACCAGAATGTCTATGTTGTCATTGGTTCTTATCGTGATGGATCGCATATGGATATCTACGACACGCCCGCGAAGTCTGTCGTTTATCTCGAGAAAATCTCCTATCTTTATACTCTTTTCAAAGAGCAGTATTATGCCCGATATGAAGTTTGCCACGATATTCTGCAGGCCGAATCCTATGCCGACCGAGAGGGCTCCGGCTATGAGCGTGAGGGAGCTCAGGTCGAGCCCCATGCTCTTTAACATTATGAAAAAGGCTACGGTGAGTATGAGGTAGTAGCCGATATTGCTTACAATTATCTGGTTTGACGGGGTTATGTTTATGAACATATGGGTAATTCGCCTGATATAGCGGCGGTAGAGTCCAGCAAGCGTGAAGCCGGCGGCGAGTATGAAGAGCGCGACGATAATATTCCAGCTGCTTATGGGCTTTTCGTTTATGCTAAAAAGCGGGGTCTGCAGTCTCTGCCAGAGATCCTTCTCTATCATCTGCAGCCCCTCTTTGGTACGGTGAAGAAGAATTTTTGTCTTTCCGAGCCTCTGTGTGCTCAACTGCTCGATGGTCTGAAGTACAGGGGCATATTCGGCTTTTTCGTCTGCAGAGAGGCTCTCTGCCAGTTTTCTTATACCCTCCTGCCTATCGAAGAGTTTAGGGCTTTCGGCCTGCAGTGCGCCGAAAAATCCTACGAGTTCGTTTCTTATCAGCTCCTTCGTAATCTCGTCCACCCTACGCTTCTGCAGATCGATCCTCTTTTGCATATCGTTCGCTTTCGCTTCGCGCCCAAGCAGTCCGAGACGCTCCTTCTCGATTTTGAGGTTTTCAAGCTCCATCTGCGCTTCGTGCAGCCTCTTTTCAACCTTCCGATACTCATCTTCATACCTTTTTGTATCGAACTTTATACTTGGAAGGCTCTCTTTCAGTATATCTGTATTGTGCTCCACAGCCTCTTTTAGAAGCCTGAGACGTTTTTCAATCTCCTCCCTGCTTCTGTAGTAGAAAGCGTACTGCAGCTCCTCTACGGTTGGAAACGATCGGTTCGAGTCCGAATGTGATACGATTTTGGAGAGATACGAGAGCTTCTCGTTCACTTCTCGTAGGGAGTTTTGAAGATGCGCGACCCTCTTTTTCTGCCCTATCAGGGTCCAGAACGCCTTCATATACGTACCGCTGCCGTTTATATCTGATGTCTCAAGCAGCTTCGGCGGCTTCTGCTTCGCATATTTGGTGATGTTTATCAGTTTGTAGAGCAGGGAGCGTTTCAGTTTTGTCTCGGCCGTTTCGTTCCTCTCTTCATTCAGCGCCGCCAGGTAGTGTTCGTAGTTTTTCAGGGCGTCCGGTCCGATCAGCACGCTATTACCTGCCGGGGATGCGAAGATGAAAATTGCGTAGAGGGTTAATAAAAGAGTATATTTCATCGACTGCCCGCTATCGTTTGGATATTACAGGCCGATGTTACTACACTTCACCTCTCAAAAGGCTGAACGACAGAAAAGGTAAATGAGAACTTTGATAGAATAGCGTGGTACACTCGTCGTATCAAAGGCATTTTTATGAAAAAAGTAAACAGCTATTTTCTACGAAGTATAAAAGATATACTGCGTTGGGATGTTTTGAAACTCACGCTCGCTATAGGGCTACCCCTGATGGCGGTATGGATAGCGATAGGGTGGCTCTACTGGGATCAGGCGGTTTCGATCACTTCGAAGATAATAAGCTGGGTACCCTTTTCGATCGTGAAGGCCAACGGGGCACTCTTTATACTCTTTTTTATCTGGTTTGTGGCCGTTCTGGTTACATTCGCGATCATTACGGCTCTCATAGGTCCGCCGATACTCAGAAAGTTCAAAGAGAGGACATACTACTTCTACACCTTCTCCTCTCTTCTCATACTCTCGGCAGGCTGGGCTCTCGTACTTCTGCTGAACTGGCACCTGGTAAACGAGCAGATACAGAGGCTCCTTACCCTTCTTCCGTTTCAGACCGTCGCCGACGGAATCGCATGGCTGATAGCCTTCTATCTCTTTTACAACATGTTCATACTCTCGCTCTACCTTGTCATATCCTATTTCAGAAAGCCGTTTCTGGATGCGATAAAAGAGATGGATTACCCCCATATAGATACTTCAGGCAGCGGTATAAGCAAAAAACACCATCTAAGCGTTTTGCGCGACTCTATGCTCTTTATCATCCTCTCCGTCGTTCTCTTTCCCATACTCTTCATACCGGTCGCCAACGTCTTCGTTCAGCTCTTTTTGTGGGCGTGGCTCTACAGGGAGTCCTATTTTCTAAGCACCTGCTCCCTGTATTGCAACGAAGAGGATTACAACACCCTGCGCCACCACAGCTTTACGATATGGAGTATAGCCCTCTTCGCTTCGCTTCTCAACTTTTTGCCGGCGATAAACATTTTCGCTCCATTCTTCGCGCAGCTGATGTTTTTTCACTGGATAATGGAACACAAGGGTAAAGATTGAAAAAAGTATCTCCAATGTCCCATCCGTTTGCCGGCAGACCCGTACCGAAGGGTGAGCTTGTCGATATCCCCGCCCTGGTTTCGGCGTACTACGAACTAAAACCCGGTCCTTCGGTAGAGAGCGAGAGGGTTGTTTTCGGCACCTCGGGGCATCGCGGCAGCTCTTTGAAAAGGAGCTTCAACGAGACTCATGTAACGGCGATTTCCCAGGCCGTATCCGATTTTAGAAAGAAGCGGGGCATTAGCGGCCCCATATTTATGGGAATAGATACCCACGCCCTATCTACCCCTGCACAGATGAGCGCCGTACGCGTTCTGGCCGCGAACGGTGTCGATCTCTATATCGCCCAAGACGGTGAGTATACCCCCACACCGCTTGTATCGTTTGCGATTCTGCAGCAGAACGGTCGCAGCACGAAGAGTTCCGACGGCATAGTGATTACACCTTCGCACAATCCGCCGGAGGACGGCGGTTTCAAGTATAATTCCCAGAACGGCGGGCCTGCAGAGACCGAGATAACCGCAGAGATAGAGAAGCGCGCGAACCGTATTTTGGAAAGCGGTATGAGGGGGGTGAAGCGTGTAGATTACGAAGCAGCCGTCGGTTCACCGTCTGTAGAGGAGTACGATTTCATAACCCCGTATGTGGAGGCTCTGGCCGATATCGTGGATATGGGGAGCATAAAGAGGTCAGGCCTGAGGCTGGCGGTCGATCCGCTGGGAGGGTCCGCAATCGGGGTATACAGAAAGATAAACGAAATTTACGGACTCGATATGGAGATAGTAAACCCATATGTGGATCCGACCTTTTCGTTCATGACGCTCGATCGTGACGGTAAAATAAGGATGGACTGCTCATCCGAGTGGGCGATGGCCTCTCTCGTAAGGCTCAAAGATAGTTACGATCTGGCGTTCGGAAACGATACCGATGCGGACAGGCACGGTATAGTCACTCCTGTCGGGGGGCTGATGAACCCCAACCACTATCTATGCGTCGCTATATGGTACCTCTTCAAGCACCGTAAATGGGCGCAGCATCTCAAAATAGGCAAGACTCTTGTCAGCAGTTCGATGATTGACCGCATAGCCGCAAGCCTGAAGAGGGAGGTTTACGAAGTACCGGTGGGCTTCAAATGGTTCGCCGAGGGGCTCTTCGAGGGGTGGCTCGGTTTCGGCGGCGAAGAGAGTGCGGGTGCTTCGTTTTTGAGGTTCGACTCATCCGTCTGGACGACCGACAAAGACGGCATAATCATGAATCTTCTCGCAGCCGAGATAAAGGCTGTCACGGGCAGGGACCCTGCCGAGATATACGCCGATTTCGAAAACGAGTTCGGAAAATCGTACTACAGGCGCATAGACGCCCCAGCCACGCAGGAGCTAAAAAAGAGGCTCAAAAAGCTTGATGAGAAGGAGTTGAGACTCACCGACCTAGCCGGTGAAAAGATAGAGAGAATCTACACCAGGGCTCCCGGAAACGGCGCCCCTATCGGTGGAGTGAAGATCGTGACCGAAAACGGCTGGGTGGCCGTGCGGCCGTCGGGAACGGAGGATATCTACAAAATCTATGCAGAAAGTTTCCGCTCCGAGGAGCATCTGGATGAGCTTCTGGAGGATGCCGGGCGGGTAGTGTCGTCTCTGTCGGCACAAAAGTGAAAAAGGATCGACGATGATTACCTACGACCACAACCTGGGATGGAGAGCCGACGATGATGCGAACGAACTGATGGCGGAGGCTTTCGGAAACCTCGTTTACGAAAGGGAGAAGGGTGTTGTCGGCTACTACAACCTCCCTTTCGATTCCGGATTGATCGTCAGCGAAGCGGAGGCGTACGCGGCATCGAGCGACGCGGTGCGAAACTGCGACACGATAGCGGTCATAGGGATAGGGGGCTCTTCGCTGGGTGCCAAGGCGGTAGACTCGATTCTCAGACCCCGCTCCCCGGAGGCGAAGCGGCTCCTTTTCTTGGAGAATCCCGACCCTGTGGATATAGAAGAGAAGTTCGATACGCTGCAGAAGGAGAAGACCCTCTTTATCGTAATTTCGAAATCCGGTACCACCGTCGAGACCATCTCCATCTTCAAAGCAGCCGTCGAGAGATTCGGGCTGGATCTGGACGGAGAGGACAGGGAGCGGGTCATAGCGATAACGGACGAGGGTTCACCTTTATGCCACTTCATCGACCGCCACGGCCTTAAAGCCTACACGATCCCTCACAATGTGGGAGGCCGATTCTCGGTACTGAGCAGCGTGGGCATAGTGCCGCTCACACTGGCCGGCTACGATACGCGCTCCATCCTTTCGGGCGCATCGGAGATGGTGGAGAGGTTTTTCGACGCGCAGGAGGAGCATCTTCTGATCAAAGCCGCCTTTATAGCGAGCAGCTGGAGGGAGTATCGTATAAACGTAGTGTTCGCCTACGCCTCCCGGCTGGAGGACTTTACGAAGTGGTACGTGCAGCTGTGGGGTGAATCGCTCGGAAAGATCGACCGCTGCGGAAACCGTGTCGGGCCTACGCCGGTAGGGCATATCGGCCCCGTAGACCAGCACTCGTTTCTTCAACTCGTCATGCAGGGGCCGCGTGACAAGAGCGTTACATTCATAAAGGTGGAAGATTTTGAGAAAAGTCTGAAAATACCCGATATAAGGCTTGAACATATAGAGAAGAGCGACTATCTCAACGGCCATACCTTCAACGAGCTTATAAACGCCGAGTGTGACGCGACGATGGAGAGTCTTGCGGGCGAAGGCATCCCGGTAGACTCGATAACCATGAGCAGGGCCGATGAACGGAGTGTCGGGGAGCTCATCGCATATTACGAGCTTCTGACTTCGCTGACGGGTGCCATGCTCCATATCAACACCTACGATCAGCCCGGGGTGGAGACCGGTAAGCGCATTTTGGCGAAAAAATTTGAAAAGGGATGAAACGGATGGATCTCTTTCCCTACAACATAGATGAGAAATACAGGACGAAAGTGGCCTACTTTTCGATGGAGTTCGCCATCGACCAGGCGCTAAAGACATACTCCGGCGGCCTCGGCTTCCTGGCCGGCTCGCACATGCGCAGCGCGAACGACAGGCGCCAGCACACGATAGGCGTGGGAATACTCTGGAGCTACGGCTATTACGATCAGGGGCGCCACGAGGACAACACCCTCAAGATCGAGTACAGGCGCAAGTTCTACTACTTCATAGAGGAGACGGGAATAAAGGTGGAGGTGGTCATAAACGGCAAACCGGTGGTCGTCAAAGCCTATCTGCTGCCCGCCTCTACGTTCGATACCGCACCGGTGATCCTCCTCTCGACCGACTGCTTCGAAAACGACCACCTCTCACGTACGATCACGCACAAACTATACGATGCCAACGAAGAGACGCGCATAGCACAGGAGATCGTGCTTGG
The DNA here is from genome assembly GCA_027081015.1 of Campylobacterales bacterium. Taxonomy (GTDB): domain Bacteria; phylum Campylobacterota; class Campylobacteria; order Campylobacterales; family Hydrogenimonadaceae; genus Hydrogenimonas. The sequence goes on from JALWMA010000066.1 coordinate 41,791, forward strand.
TATCGGCGGAGTGAGGGTGCTCGAGGCGATGGGGGTCGATATAGATGTCTACCATATGAACGAGGGGCACTCGCTGCCGCTCGTTTTCGAACTGATGAGGAGATATCCGGCTTTGGAGGAGCTGAAAAAGCATGTCGTCTTTACGACCCATACGCCCGAGATGGCCGGTAACGAAGAGCACGACGTGGAGCTCCTGGAGCGGATGGGCTTTTTCAACGGCTTTTCAAAAGCCGAGATAGCGGAGAGGATCGACTATTACGAGAGGAGCTTTTCGCTTACGGTCGGAGCCCTCAAAACCTCCAAGCGGGCCAATGCCGTTTCGAAGATACATGAAAAAGTGGCCAACGAGATGTGGAAGGGTATCGGCGGCAGGTGCGAGATAATCAGCATAACCAATGCGCAAAACATGCGGTACTGGGCCGACAAACAGCTTCTGAGTTGGATGCAGGAGCATGAAGACTACCAGCTTGTCGGGCGGAAGAAACATCTCAAGCATATCCTTTTCGAAGAGGTCGCCCACCAGACCGGAAAGCTTTTCGACCCCGATGTGCTGACGATCGTCTGGGCCAGAAGGTTCGCCGAGTACAAGCGTCCGGGCCTGCTCATATACGATATGGAGCGGTTCAGAAGGTTGATCTCCGACAAGGAGAGGCCGGTCCAGATAATCTGGGCCGGAAAGCCGTACCCGCTCGACTACCGCGCGATCCAGATGTTCAACGATCTCGTCCTGATGAGCAGGGAGTTCAAAAATGTGGCCGTCCTGATCGGTTACGAGCTTCGACTTTCGAAGCTCCTGAAGCAGGGGAGCGATCTGTGGCTCAATACGCCGAGGTGGGGGCGCGAAGCGAGCGGTACGAGCGGAATGAGCGCAGGCGTCAACGCCTCCATTCACTTCTCCGTCGACGACGGCTGGCATGCGGAGTTCCAAAAAGACGGGATCAACTCCTTCACCATACCCCACGCCGACCCGTCCCTGCCGGTAGAGGAGATAGACCGGCTCGACTACCTTACGATGATGCAAAAGCTCGAAGAGGTGATAATTCCAATGTATTACGAAAACGAAAAGGGGTGGCTCGATATAGCAAAGAACGGAATGAACGACATAATCGCCTACTTCAGCTCCTCCAGAATGGTGGAGGAGTACTACGAGAAGCTCTACGACTACGGGAGCTGACTCTCGATATCGCGCCTGTTTATGTAGCGGACGCTTTTGCCCTGGAAGATCTTCTCCCCGAGGTAGCCGGTCACCATCACGAACGCCGACGGACTCTTTCCGATCAGCTTCAGGAATTTGGCCGTAAGCTCCTTTTCGCTTCCGAACTCCTCTATCGCGACGCTCTCGTGCACTCCCCACACCAGGGAGCTCTTGTTCAGCAGATCCCTGTCGGTCGTTATCGCGTATATCGGCTTTTGGGGCCTGAATTTGCTCAGGTGTCGCACCGTATACCCCGAGAGCGTGAGCGCCGCGATCAATTCGCAAGGTATCAGCTTCGACATCTCGACGGCCGCGTGGGAGAAGGCTTCGGCCGGCTCGGGAGCCGCATCTTTCGGCGGTGTGCATAGGTGTTGAGTCTGAAGAATCGTATCTTTGAGGACACCCACCGCTTTTTCCGGGTAGCTGCCTACGGCCGTCTCGTCCGAGAGCATTACGGCGTCGGTGCCGTCGAGCACCGCATTGGCTATATCGGATACCTCCGCCCTGGTAGGGTAGGGGGAGCCTATCATCGATGTGAGCATCTGTGTAGCCGTTATTACCGGTTTCGCGGCTATGTTGCACTTTCTGATTATCTCCTTTTGCAGCAGGGGGACCCTGTAGAGTCCGGCTTCCGCACCCAGATCGCCGCGTGCGACCATTACCGCATCGCTCGCCTCGATGATTTCGTCGACCCTCTCCAGTGCGCTCTTCCTCTCTATTTTGGCCGTAATCCAGGAGCTGCCGCCGGCCTCTTTCACGATTCGGCGGGCTTCGTTCAGGTCGTCGGCGGAGCTTACGAAAGAGACGGCCACAAAGTCGACTCCCGCTTTTGCGCCGAAGCGGAGATCCTCCCTGTCTTTTTGTGTCAATGCGCTCAGAGATATTTCGCTGTCGGGCAGGTTCACCCCTTTGCCTTCGGCAAGCGTCCCCGGGGTGAGTATTTCGAGTTCGACAATTCCGCCGTTCCTCTTGACGATACGGGCATGGACCGTGCCGTCGGCGAAAAATATATCTTCACCCTCCCTGAGCGACTCCAAAAGCTCGGGGTGCGTGATCGAAAATGCCTTTTCCGACGGCTCTTCGGCCATGAAGAGCCTCTGTGACCGCTCTACTTTGAGCCTCTTTTTCAGACCCCTTATTCTTATCTTCGGGCCGCAGATATCCTGAAGAATCCCGATATGACGCCCCTTTTTGCCGGCTATATCCCGAATGGTGCGGATGCTTTTTAGATGCTCTTCATGAGTGCCGTAGGAGAAGTTGAGCCTGAATATGTTGACTCCTGCATCTATCATCCTTTCGATACTCTCCGGGCTCTCTGTCGAGGGCCCAAGGGTGGCCACAATCTTTACTTTCGGGTACACTGAAACTCCTTGTTTACCAATATGTGTTAACATTATACATCCTCTACGATCGAAAAGGAGAGAGAATGCCGCTTGCGATTGTCTGTTCGGGAGGGGACGCGCCCGGGATGAACCCCGCCATAAAGAAGTTCGTGGACTACGTCTACGAAAAGGGCGAAATCCCGTACTTCGTATACAACGGTCTCGAAGGGCTCATAGACGGCGATATAGCTTTGGCGACACACAAGGATGTGGCAGGCATCGTCCACAGGGGCGGTGCTATAATCAGGTCGTCGAGATCGAAGCGCTTCTACGAGTACAAATATAGGAAAATCGCATACGAGAACCTGAAAAAGAGCGGCATAACGGGTCTGGTCGTTCTGGGGGGCGACGGGTCGTTTAGGGCCATGCAGAGGCTCAGCGAAGAGTTCGAGCTCAACTTCGTAGGCATTCCCACAACGATCGACAACGACATATACGGCACCGACACATGCATCGGCGTCGATACGGCGCTGAATGTCATTCGCGACGCACTCGACAAGATCAGGGATACCGCGTCCACATTCAGCCGCGCCTTCGTCGTAGAGGTCATGGGGCGTGAGTGCGGCTACCTGGCGGCGGTCTCCGCCATTACGAGCGGTGCCGAAATATGCCTCATACCCGAGGCCGACTTCAACAGGAGCGTTGCTCGGGAGCATCTGAAAAGGGAGATCGAAGAGGGCAGAAGCTATATACTCTGCATCGTCTCCGAAGGTACCGCGATGACGAACGATATAGCGCAATGGCTCGAGAGCGAGATCGGGATGGAGACCAGGATAACGGTGCTCGGCCATATTCAGCGCGGAGGAAGCCCTACGGTGAACGATCGTATGCTCGCGTTCGAGTTCACGGTTCGCGCGGTAGACCACCTTCTCCGATCTGTCGACTCGAACAAGGTAATGGTGATCGAAAACGGCCGGTACGGGATGAAGGATATAGAAGAGGTGGTCGAAAATCGGTACAGGATCGATCCTGAGCTGCTTGGAATGTTGAACCGGCTCGACTGATCGAAGATGGACGGGATTGCGTGCGTAGAGCTCCTTGCGAATTACGGGCTCTGCCCGGAACCCGGGCGGCATCGGATAGCTGGAGTGCGGCAGAATGAAAAAAGGAGTCGAGATGGTGAAGATAACGAAGAGAGGCAAAAAGGCGTGGGTCACATTCACTCTCGAAGAGGGTGGATTGGGTTCGGCAGAGATCAAGGGGAGTTGGAACGGATGGGAGCCCGAATCCATGAGGCGTAAAAAGAGCGGGGGCTTCTACATTGTAAAGGTGCTTCCCGCAGGCGAATCCTTCGAATTCGGCTATGTTTTGGAGGATGGCAGGTGGCTTAACGACGAGACTCTTCCGTCTACAGACTCTCCGTTCGGCAGCAAAAATTCGGTTTTGAAAACCTGAGCGTAGGACAGGGGGTGTTTCGGTACCGCGGCGCTCTTGAACGAAAGAGAAGCCGAAATAGAGAAAGGAGGGGCCAATGTCGAAAAAGATAAAAGCGGTCGTGATGGCGGGCGGGTTCGGCACCCGCATACAGCCTCTGACCCACTCGATACCGAAACCTATGCTGCCGATCGTCAACCTCCCGATGATGGAGCATACGATAAACAGTCTGGCTGAGATCGGAATCAAAGATTTTATAATTCTGCTCTATTTCAAGCCCGACGTCATAAAGAGCCGCTTCGGTGACGGGAGGGAGAGGGGGATCAACATCGAGTATGTTCTCCCAGACGACGACTACGGCACGGCGGGGGCAGTCGGGTTTGCAAGAGAGTATCTCGATACTACCTTCATGATCGTCAGCGGCGATCTCGTCACAGACTTCGACTTCAAAAAGATTGTCGAATTCCACAAAAAGAGAAAGTCGAAACTGACCATTACGCTCACCTCGGTCGAAAACCCGCTTCAGTTCGGTGTCGTGATTACCGACGAAAACGGAAAGATAGAGAAGTTTCTCGAAAAGCCGAGTTGGGGAGAGGTCTTCAGCGATACGATAAATACCGGAATCTATCTTATCGAGCCGGAGATTTTGAACTATATCCCCGTAGGGGAGAATTTCGATTTCGCAAAAGATCTCTTTCCCCTGCTTATGGAGGAGGGGGTGGAGATTCTGGGCTACGATGCGGCCGGCTACTGGCGCGATGTAGGCAATCCGGATAGTTACCGCGAAGTGCACGACGACATTTTCAACAGCAGGTTGAACTTCAAAATCCCCGGCAAAAAGATCGAATATCCCGACGGGATCCTCTATCTTACGGGAGAGAGCGAAATAGGGCCTGACATAGAGATAATAGATACGGTCGTGATAGGAGAGAACGTAAAGATCGGCAAACGTACGCGCCTGCACAACGTGGCTATAGGGGACAACGTAACGATCGGTAACGAGTGCCGCATAAGAAACTCTGTACTCTGGCACGATATTCAGCTCGGCAAAAAGGTGGTTCTCGACAACAGCGTCATCTGCAACGACAACAAAATAGGCGATGGAGTAGTCGCAAAGGCCGGGCTGATACTTGCCGAAGGGTGCGAAGTTGGCAAACTGGCCCATTTCGAGCAGGATGTTACGGTCTGGCCAGACAAGAAGATAGAGCCGGCCGCCATCGTCAACAACAACGTCGTATGGGGGAGCCGCTACCGCAACACGATATTCGAAAACGGCAGTATCAGCGGCAAAAGCAATATAGAGATCAGCTGCGAAATGGCCTGCAAGATCGGGGAGGCCTTCGGTTCCCAGCTTCCGCCAGGAAGCAGAGTGGTGGTAGGCCGCGACTACGACAAGAGCCCCCGCATGATCAAACGGGCCTTTGTCGGAGGTCTGCTCGCCGCAGGTATAGATGCGATAGATCTGCGGGCCATTCCGCCGGCCGTGATGCGTTACAATCTCAGCCGGGACGCGACGCTGCTCGGCGGGGTACACTTCAGAAAGAGTCTCGTGGACCCCGCCGGTGTGCAGATTACGCTCTACAACGAAGAGGGGCTGAGAATCGATACCAATTCGGCCAAAAGCATAGAGAAGACCTTCTTCAAGGAGGATTTCAGGCGGGTCGACTATAACGAGATAGGCTCGATCCACGACAGCAACCTCTACCACTACGACAGCTGCATCTCCTATAAAAGGGCACTGGAGCTCTCTATAGATCACAAGATCATCAAAACGAAGGGTTTTAGAGTTGCCGTCGACCTGATGTTCGGCATAACCAAAGATGTCTTTCCCCAGATCATGACCGATCTGCAGATCGACAATATCATGCTCAATGCCTATACCGATGCCAGAAAGCTCTCCAATATTCACAATGTGAAGATAAAACTCAAAGAGGATATTTCGCGCATAGTGACCGGACTCGGTCTCGATATGGGAATTTTGATCTACCCGCACGGTCAGCGGCTCACGCTTGTGACCGACAAGGGTGATGTGCTGAACAAGGTGGAGGCCCTTAATGCGGTTTTGGAGCTTATGAACATGGAGGCGGAGCACTGCCAGACCAAACTGAAGGTCTTCCTGCCTACATGGGCTCCGGACCTGATGGACGAGTCCTACTCGCACCTTTCGATCAAGCGCGGTAAATATACCAACTTCAAGGCATCGACACTCAAGCGTTACGACCTTATAGCCACGATCGACGGAAACTACGCATTTACCGAATTTTCTCTGCACAGAGACGCGATGTACGCCAGTCTGAAAATAATGGAGCTGCTTACGCGCCACGATGTCAGGCTTTCGGAGGTGGCCAAAGAGATGACCCACTTCTATTTCCATATATGCCGCATTCCGTGTCCCCAGTCGATGAAGGGGAGGATGATACGCAAATTTCTCGAGTATGCGAAAGGGAAAAAGGCCTCCACCACCGACGGAGTGAAGATTTGGGAGAACGAGACGGACTGGATACTGATGATACCCGACCAGTACAGCGAACATCTCAACTTCTATATCCAGGCGC
>JALWMA010000067.1 GCA_027081015.1 Campylobacterales bacterium
ACCAGCTGCTTGTTCAGTGGGTCAAAGATGCCGTAAAGGAGATTCCCGGCGTCAACGAAGTGGATGTCGAGATCGTTTGGGAGCCGGAGTGGAACATCTCTATGGCCGAAGAGCATGTAAAAAAAGCGCTCCAGGGCGGCTGAGGGTGAGCGCCAAAGAGGAGTGGCTGCGCGAGCTCCGGCATCTCTACGGCGCCGGAATTCTGTTTTTCTATTATGCCAAATGGCCCATACTTATCGGACTTCCGATATTATACTACGGGCTGGACTATCCCCGTAACCTTGCACTGGATATCCTTTGGATCTGGTCGCTGGCGCTTGTATTCAAAGATCTTTATGTATGGCTGGTTCTTCAAAAGAGCTACTGCGGCTCAAAATCGTGCAGAAGCGAAAAGGAGAAAAAGGATGGCGGAGATAACCCCGAAAACGAAAGTCGATGATCTGCTCAAGGAGTATCCGCAGCTTGAAGAGTTCCTGATAAATCTGAATCCGAAATACAAAAAGCTCAAAAATCCGATTCTGCGACGTACCGTAGCTAAAATCGCCACACTGACGCAGGTAGCCAAAATAGGAGGCTACGATCTCTTCCATCTGGTCAACCTGCTTAGAGAAGAGGTGGGCCTGCCGCCTCTTGAAAATGCTCCTGCCGAAACGGAAGAGGAGCCCGAAGAGGCCCCTGCATGGATCGGGCAGACCCCGAAAGAGACTATAGACGCCAACAGGCTTCTCGACGAAGATAGAAACCCTCTTGCGGAGATCGGCAAGGCGTTAAAAAAGATAGGGAGCGGAGAGGTGGTGGTGATAGAGAGCGACTTCCTGCCCTCCCCGCTGATCGATATGTTCAAAGAGAAGGGGTACGAAGTGTATGCCGCCGAAAGTGAAGATGGGATATACCTGACCTATATCAGAAAACCTTGATCCCTTAATATTTGGTAAAAGTACAATGGAAGCTTAAACAACATGCTCATAAAACAATCTGACACTACCCGTAACGGTTTTATAAGAACCTTCTCCATAGATAGTTGTTAACATCTATTAAAAACTTTTCACCGATACTTTTACACCTATGACTCGAAAATTCATCAATTTTTCATCTTTCGATATAAGAATATAGATGTAGAAAAATATCTTGCAAAGGAGACATCATGAGGTGGGTATATCCTGCAGGTCTTTCGGCGCTCCTCCTATTGAGCGGTTGCGGAAGCGGAAGTATAAGTACTGAAGAGAGTACGACAAGAAGCTACACGGGAATCTTTGTAGACAGCCCTGTAGACGGACTAAGTTTCGAAGGTAACCTTGGAAGCAGCGGAGTTACAAAAGATGGCGGACTTTTCAAGTTCCAGGATGGTGAAGTCATTACATTCAAGGCCGGAAATGTAATACTCGGAGATTTTCCTCTGACTTCACAAGATAGAATAGTTACCCCGGCAAAGATAGTATCTTACGAGATAAACGCTACGGCAGAGTTGAACAACCCGAAAGTCCTCTCCATAGCCCAGTTTCTAATAGCGGCCGACTCGGATGGAGACCCTACAAACGGTATCACTCTTGATAGTACTCTTTTATCACAGCTTGCAAACAAAACCCCTATCAGGCTTGACGAAGATGACATAAACAGCACCATTATCGCAAACTATCTGGAAAAAGATGAAAACCTTCTTCCTGACATATCAGTCGTAATCTCCCATCTCGAAGAGAGTGAATACGAAATTGAGAACGATGAATACGATGACGATCTGGAAAAGGAGTATAGAGACGATGATGACGACGATGATGACTACTACTATAACGACGGTAATACAACCGTTTCATACCGCCTTCTCGCATGGAACGACCTGGGAATGCACTGTATGGACGGCAAAGACTACTCCGTATTCTCGATTCTGCCACCCTACAACAGCCTTGTGGCTCAACTGGTAAAGAGAGGCTCTGAACCGGAGCATATCAAGAGTGGAGTAACCATAACGTATGAAGCCCTCCCCTCACTTGATGGGAAAACCAATACGGAGAGTGCTTCGAAAACCAACTTCTGGGACTATGTCAAACAGCTCTTCGGTGTAGATCTTCAGCCTAACGAAGGTTTGGCAGGGAAATACTGGGATCAGAACCTATCGAAACAGACACTCGCTTACGATGCCGAAAACAACTGGTGGATCGCCGAAGGAATTCCTGTTACCCCGGTAAATGACGATGGCAGCTACAACAGGTATCCGCTTGTTCGGGTGACTGCAAAAGACAGCTCCGGCAACATCATAGCGCAGACTACAACGGTTCTGCCTGTCAGCGACGAGATGGATTGTAAAAAGTGCCACTCTTCGACTTCAGGAAACGACAAAACCATGCCGAGTGCCGGATGGGCCAATCTGGAAGATCCGGAAAAAGACTACAAAACAAATATTCTAAGGCTTCACGATGAGAATCATCCGACTGCGGTAGCAGACCACATAGACTCCCTAAGAGCCAAGGGGTGGGATTACAACACCACCGGTCTCGAGGCGACGGCGGCATCCGGTACACCTGTGCTTTGTGCATCGTGCCACAGCAGCAACGCACTTCCCGGTACGGGCGTGGATAACATAAAACCTTTGACACAGGCTCTGCACGGCAAACATGCAAATGTCATAGACCCCGATACGTCAGCTACCTTGAATGACGCGACAAACAGAAACGCATGCTACACTTGCCACCCCGGAGCAACGACACAGTGTCTGCGCGGAGCCATGGGTAAAGCCAAAAACCCCGACGGTACAGACAAAATGCAGTGCCAGAGCTGCCATGGAACCATGAGTGCCGTCGCAAGCAGCAACAGAAAAGGGTGGCTGGATATGCCAAACTGCCAAAACTGCCACCAAAACGGAGAGAGGTATACGGAAGCGGTAACCGATATGCAGACCGGAACGCTTAGAGCCGCAGTCGACAGAAGGTTCGCAACCAACCCGGATACGCCTATGAACGGGGTCAGCCTCTACAGATTCAGCAGCGGCCACGGCGATATACAGTGTTCGGCCTGTCACGGCTCTACACACGCGATCTATCCCAGCAGCCGTCCCGAAGACAATATACAGAGCATCGACGCACAGGGGTATGCCGGTACCATCGGAGAGTGTACGGTCTGCCATACGACGGCACCTCTGACTGCAGACAAAGGACCTCACGGACTACATACGATCGGCCAAAAATGGGTTGACGAGCATGGGGACTATGCCGAAGACGGAAGATATACGAGCTGTTCCACATGCCATGGAACCGACTACAGAGGCTCGGTGCTCTCGAAAACCATGACATCGAGAACTTTCAATACCGAATACGGCACAAAGAGTTTCCCGAAAGGACATATGATAAGCTGCTACGACTGCCATGACGGCCCTGACGGAGACTGAAAAGCCAAGATACAGGCCCCTCCTCCGGGGCCTCTTTCAGCATACAACATACTGAAATTGGGATATAATCTCTTTTGAAATGAAAAGAATCGTTTGCACTATCTCCATTTTACTACTGCTTACATCCTGCCTGTTTTCCGCAGAAACCGACTATGACGAGCCGGTTGAAGGGTGGTATCCCGCCGAAAAGACTCCGGTATATACAGGCGGATACCTCTCCCTGCATGAAGAGATAACAGAAAGAGCGAGCCGTTTTTCCATATATGAAGCCGCACTCATGCTATATGGTGAGTTCGACCGCAGCGGTTTTATGAGTGAATTCGAACTCTATAACTTCTACGTCAAAGACTCCGGAAACAGCAGTAATGAGGAGTTTAACAAAAGGGTATATATCGAGCGTCTCTATTTCTACCTCTATCCCGATGAAGGATCCAAAATAACAGTCGGTAAATTCTACTCACACATCGGCTTCTGGAATAGAATGTCTATAGATGTCCTCAGAGATACCACTTCCGATCCCTTTTTCATCTACACAATATTTCCGATCTCTACCACCGGTATTCTTTACGAAAGAGAGTTAAACGAAAAGATTAGCGCCTCCGTATCGATACAACAAAACAGTGGAATACACTCGGATATAAACAGTTTTAATACCGACAGGCACTACTCAGTCTCTCTAAACATAGAACAGGATACGATAGAGTGGCGCACCTCGGCGGGATGGTACAGGATAGAAACAGAAAACGGCCGCTGGTACGCGTCTCTATCTTTTCAAAAAATCTTTGAAAGTATGACGATTCTGGGTGAATCTGCCGTCGCGATAGACTCATCTTTTTCGAAAGGTTTCTCTTACGACATCTATATTCAGGATACCTGGCATATTAGAGAGAGACACGATATTATATTCAGGATAGAGAAGTATAGGGAGGGCACATCCCAAACGAGGGATCTTGCCGCCTTGGCAGGCTACACCTACCGGCCGAAACCGAATATCGCTTTGAAAGCGGAATACAACATGTATGAGAGAAAAAGCGGGAAAGCACTCTTCTCTTTCTCGCTTATGTTTTAGCATATGAAAGCCATTTTTCTGCTAATTCTCTCAATATCTTTATTGACAGCGGAAACAAGTCTGGCTATTGTCACAAATCCATACAACTCCATAGATCGTATCGATAGAACAACTCTGAAAAAGCTATATACCGGGAGACAGTTCCAGTTAAAAGGACATAAAGTTCTACTGATAAACCTTCCTTATGACAATCCTGTCAGAATCGAGTTTGAGAATGTTTTGGGGATAAACAGAATGTCCCTCAAACGATGCTGGCTTATCGCACACTATAAAGGACACCGTTCTCCAAAAGTACTGAAATCGCAGCGTGCTGTCGCCAAGATGATAAAGAGTATTCCATACGCCATAGGATACATGGAGCCCTCTTTGGCAGAGAGAGAGGGGCTAAAAATCATTTTAAGGCTGGATAGACAGTGAGCTCTATGCGTGTCAAACTTCTTTTCGCATTCTCGATAATTCTGACTGCAGGCTTCATTGCAACATGGCTTATCCTCTCCAGATACGAAACCGACAAACTTACCGAAGAGATTGTAAACAGACTTCACATAGAGGCGATAGAGTCGGCAGACGAAATAGTCCAAAACCTGGAAGAGCTGAAAAAAGAGCTGGTTTTTCTATCTGCACTGGATGTAATGGATGACATCATCGCACACGATGTCGATATTCGAATCGAGTCGTATCTAAAAAAGAGAGCGGCCGACCTCGGCAACGGGATAGAGTTCGTACTCTTCGATACTGCCGGAAACGAGATTCTTGCGACACTGAGGCAGAACACCGACATAGATCCAAAAGCTCTTTTCGACACGGCAAGCGGAGGCAAAAGTTTTTTTAACAGGTTTTACATCATCTCGGCCCAAGTTCACGCCTCGTTTGATAAAAATCTGAATATTGGAAGGCTGGTCATGCTGGTACCTCTACAATATTTTAAAAAAGGTCTGCATGAGACAGGAGATAAATTTGCATGGCTCCTGCCTCCCGAAAGTTCGGACAACACCGTAAAAGAGATTTTTTCCGCTCCGAATGAGAAGCTGGATGAAATGATCTACGCATCCATTCCTTTGGCATCTCCACTTTACGGCTGGAAACTAATATACGCCGTAAAAAAAGAGGATGCGCTGCAAACCGTATATTTTGCAAAGAATATCATCTTCGCCACTTTCATCATTATGGCCCTGCTTATGGGACTCCTCACACTGATGGTTGAGAAACAGCTTCTCACCCCTGTAAGAGAACTCTCCAGATTTGTAAAAAAGATTATTGAGACAAACAACTACAGACTCAAACCGCCGATACCATCGAACGACGAGATAGGAGATCTGGCCGAAAGCTTTGCGGTTCTTATGGAGAGAACGGACAATGCACTAACAGAGATTGAAGAGCAGAATCTACGGCACATGAGAACTCTCGAAGCGCTCATGACCTTTCTGGAAGAGATGGCCGCTGCCAAAAGTGTGGATGAAGCGATAGAGACGGCAACGAACAGGATCAGGTTGATGACGGGTTCGAAAGCGGTTGACATCTCCGAGAGTGCGGATCAGGAGAAGTGGAGTCTCTCTATACCTATTCTTTACGAAAAAAGAGAAAAGCCGGTATACCGATACATCAATGTCAAAGAGGTCGACAACACTCTCGCTATGACCGACAGAGTATATGCATCGATCGGCCGTATCGTCTCTGCACAGATAGAGAGGCTCCACCTTCTAAAGAGCAAAACATCTTTCTTTTCAGGACTCTCACACGAGCTGAAAACGCCGCTTGGTTCCATTCTTACACTCGCACAGCTTCTTATCGGATCGGGTAAATGCGGTGAGAAAGAGATGGAGTCTCTTGCCAGAATAGAACGATCGGCAGAGTACCTTCTACATATAATAAACGATATTCTCATGCTGGCGAAAGCCGATGCGGGAGAGATCAAACCGCATATACAAAAGTGCGACTTCAGAAGCCTGATCGGCGAGTGCATAGAGATAATAGAGCCGTTGGCAGAGGCAAAAAACCTTACCCTTGAAGCACTGTTTTTGGATCATTGCAAAAATATTCCGACAGATCCGAAACTTCTGCGTATGGTTATAATAAACATTCTGGCAAACTCCGTAAAGTTCACCCAAAAAGGGTTTATCAAACTATATATCTCTACGTATGACGGAGACCTTCGGATAAAGATAATAGACAGTGGAATAGGAATTTCAAAAGAGAATCTCGACAAGATTTTTGACGAATTTTTCAGGGAGTACAGAGAGGATTCAAGTGAACACGGTACAGGGATAGGGCTTGCACTAAGCAAAAAAATAGTAGAGATCCTTGGCGGCCGGCTGAAGATTTCCAGCGAAGGAGAGGGCAAAGGAGCGTGTGCCACCATCACTCTCCCTCTATAGTGTAACCTACTCCCCTCACCGTTTTTATAAGAGCGCTGTTTCGAATCTTCTTTCTAATATTTTTAATATGTACATCCACGACGTTGCTTGACGAGATTTTATCGAAATCTCTGTGAATATGCTCGAAAAGCTGGTATCTGGTCAAAACCACACCCCTGTTCCTTACAAGAAGCTCCAGCAGTTCGAACTCTTTGGCGGAGAGCTCCACCCTCTCTCCTCCTACCCTTACACTGCGACCTTTCAGGTCTATCTCCATATCGTCGATCTTCACCGCTTCATTTTTCAGAGTCGCTCCCCTTCTGATAAGTGCACGGACCCTTGCAAGTAGTTCAATATTCGAAAACGGCTTGGGCAGGTAGTCGTCGGCACCATTGTCGAGGGCATCCACCTTATCCTCCACCTCACTTCTTGATGAAAAGAGCAGAACCGGTGTTACCACCCCGATCTCTCTTATTCTACTCAGCCACTCTACACCGCTTCCGTCGGGAAGCATCCAGTCCAGAAGAATCAAATCGTAGTTTCTCTCGTTGAGCAGGTTTGATGCTTCCATGATAGTGGTGGCGGTAAAGATCTTGTATCCGCCGGTTTTAAAAACCTCTTTCAATCCAAAAAGGAGGTCTTCGTTATCGTCCACTACCAGCAGATAGCCCATATTCCCCCCTTCCAAGGTGAACGAGTATCAAAACAGAGTAACCATCTCTTTCCAAAGCTCTCTTTGCAATAAGATCCTCTTCACACGCTCCTGCCACAGCCGGGCGAACCGTCTCTTCTCGTCACTCTCCGCGACTCCCTGCAGAACCTTCTGCATCAGCGCCTGCTGCTCGGGGGTGCCGGGAACTACGGAAGGGTTGTAGGCAAGCTCCACGCTCACGCCGTTGTCGAGCCTGCTCAACCTGACCTCTCCCTCCATCTCGACGCCGTATATGAGCCTGTTGTTCCTGGCCATCCTGCCGCCGAGCCCCTTGAAGCCGCCCTCGTTTGCGGCACCGGTAATGAGGCCTATACAGCTGCCTATGACCCCTACCACACCTTCGTCCAGCGCCCCGCGCATCTCCACTCTTATCTCGCCCCTTACCGGAAGCTCCTCGCCGTACAGCTTTTTCAGGGCGATCGATGTCATGATCCACGCACCGGCCACTGTCGGACAGGAGTGGCCGGCAAATTTGACCATATCGAGGTAACTGTATGTGAACCTGCCCTCTTCTGCGGCACCGAGCGTCTCGGCCAGGGGGTCGTACATGTCGATCGGTTCGACTTCGTCGAAAAATTCAGGGTACTTCATAGGATTCCTTTATCTTTTAGAGATTGGTATATCTTGGCCGCACGAACCAGGTTTGCACCGTAAAGCAGAAACTCCGCGGCCATAAAGGCTCCGACCGCTTTCCATGCGTACGGTGTAACGCTCAAAGCGGCTCCGGCCGCCAATAGGCCCCAGTGCAGCCACAGATGCGCCATAGCCCTTTTAGATGGTATTATATCACCCATCATCGGGCACTCGATCACCCCTTTCGCGTTGAGATGAAACCAGACGAGAAAAGGGACTATCTTGTAGCTCATCGCAAATATCACGCTCAATACGAAATAGCCGAACAGCAAAGAGGCGGCAGAGACCATGACATCGGCATAGATGAAGTTCGACAAAAATGCCGCTACGGATGCGGCGGCCAGAGAGATCATGGCCGTACGCCACATTAAAACCGTAGCGTCGGCTACCGGACGTTTTCGCCGGGAGAGGCGCCTGAGTGTGACCGCCGCAAAGATAAAGAAGATGAAAACGAGAAGAATATCCATCATGGCGGCCGCTTCCGGCATAACGTAAGAGACCGCAAAGAAGAGAATCAGCAGCACGAAAACGGCAGCTGGAAAAATGTCGGTAACCTCTCTAGGGTAGGGCGGGGTGACGTAAAACATCTCGATCACCTGAAAAGCGACCGCCATCACCAGCACCCCGATCCAGCCGACGAGCATGAAGTGTATATGTACGGAGCGCAGCACCATAGGGTCGAGCCCTATATCGAAATCCATAAAGATGGCCGTCAACAGCAGTGCGAAGAGGATTCCGAAGCCAAGGCTCGCCAATGACACCATCATACCCTTTACCGAAGCCGTCTTGTTCTCCACTTTCACAAGTTTCGAAAGCATCAGGTATATCACGAAACCGAGGCTTCCGACAAGAAGCGGCACGGCCGGGTGCATCAGGATATATCGGTCGAAGTAGAAAGAGGCCGAGAGCAACACGATACCCACTACCATGAGCATATGGATCCACCTCGCATGATAGAGCGGCTCCGAAATCGAAGCGCCGGCGATCACTGGCAGCATCTGAAAGAGTGCGCCGACCATGGCCATTGCGGCCACACCCAGCATCAGCAGGTGCACTACGGCGACCACAGCCGGCGCATCCCAATGAAGAAGCATCTCCGGATCCGCAAAGAGTATGGCTCCGGCGGCCAGGACTCCGAAAAGAGGAGTGGTCAGGAAAAACCGCAGTATGACTTCTATAGGCGGAGCCTGGTCGAGAGAAAGTCCTTTATTGAACACTGCAGTACCCTTTCATAACATTTTTGAGATCGAACTCTTCACTTTTCGAAAAAATTATATGCCACTCGTTCTCTGCGGCTTCACACACCTCGAAACGAATCCCATGCCGTTCGGCTATCGCAAGGAGGGGCCGCGGCAGACGGTGGATGAGCAGGTGAAAGAGGTTCGAGCCGTCCAGCCTCCGAAAGATCTCTACCGACCTCTCGAGCGGTTCGGGATGGTTCAACCCTCTTGCATCGAGTTCCAGAATCTCCACACCTCTCAATGCTCTTTCATCTCGTTTACAAGCTTTTCGGCCTCGGCATCCAGGAGCCGGTCGCACATAGCATAGAGCATCTGCTCCTCTTTCATGTTGTGCTGCTGCAGTAGTATCATAAGGGTGTCCGCAACCGAAAAGAACCTCTCTTTGTCCCTACTGTCTATGGCCTCTTTGAGCTGCTCCAGAAGCCCCCTTACCTGGGTATGCTCGTGGCGCATGACCCGAGTGGGTCCTTCGGTGGTTCCGGCAGCCTTCTCGAACGCGGGGAAGAGTATCTCCTCCTCTTTCGAAAAGTGTCTCAGGGTATCGAGCATAAACTCTTCGAAGTGTCTGAAAGCCTCCTCGAAGTCACCGTTGCTCGCAGCCTGTTCGGCCTTTGCAAACGACTCGTCACAGCTGCGGTGCTCCTCTCTCATATAGTTTGATATCTCCATACGATCCGCTCCTATCTGAAAGTTAAAAATATTTTTGCCATCAGCACGGCAGTCAAAGCCAGAAACGAGACCATTATCCAGTCCATATTTTCCCTTTCAACCATACTGCCCCGTTTCGATGTTCGCAGAGATGCAAAATCTTACGGTTTCGTGTTTTGCACCCCTCTTTGAGAACCGGCGCAAAACCTGCAAAGACCGTTTCCAAACTGCTGTAGAAGCTCAGAAACGGCCGGGGCCGCGCGGCTTTATACAAAAGAAGTTCAGTGCGATTGTACTCAAAAAGATCTTTCAAATTGGTTGACGCCAATCAACAAACAGAGATTTTTATTTTAATATAAATGCGATGTCACAAATGTGTCACCAAAGCCCGTAAAAACGGGATGCCGTGACACATTTGTGAGCTCTTTTTTTATCGCCCGGCAAGTAAAAAAAGCTTACAATTTCAGAGTCCGGCGTACGAAGATTTCGTAACCGGGTACCTGCTCCTTTAGCTTGCACCGAAATGAGCAATTTTTTGAAGCGTCCTGTGCTTCAGACACCCTTTCGGAACCTGTCACGAAGAAGTGGAAACGGACACTTTTTCGCGACAGGTTCTGTCAAAAGGGTGCTTCCAAAGCCCCGTCGAGGCCGCTTGACCTCCCGGGGTTTTCGAGGCACCCGGGATAACTCCTGCATAAACCATACAGAAAAGATTTTAACGATGCTTAAAGAGATTCTGAAAAGAGACGGTACGAAAGAGGCGTTTGCCCCCTATAAAATAGAAGATGCGATCAAGGCGGCTTTCAAAAGCCAGAACACCACATACGACAGTACGATATTTTTCAACGTACTCGACAGACTGAAACAAAGACGCATCGCCGCGGTCGAAGATATTCAGGATATGATAGAGCAGGAGCTATTCAAGGCCCGCTACTTCGAGGTGATGCGCGCCTTCATGATCTACCGCCACACCCACAAGATGCAGAGAGAGCATATACTCGGTCTGGTAGAAGACACCACCTTTGTCAACTCTACCGAGACGATAGAGGAGTATATCTCAAAAAGCGACTGGCGCATTAACGCCAACTCCAATACCGGATACTCGCACGCGGGGCTGATAAACAACACGGCCGGCAAGATCATCGCCAACTACTGGCTCGACAAGATCTACTCAAAAGAGGAGGGGTACGCCCACAGAAACGGCGACTACCATATACACGACCTCGACTGCCTGAGCGGTTACTGTGCGGGGTGGAGCCTTCGCGTGCTTCTGGACGAGGGGTTCAATGGCGTAAGGGGGCGCGTCGAGAGCCGTCCTCCGAAGCACTTCAGGGAGGCTCTCGGACAGATGGCCAACTTCCTGGGCATACTGCAGTCTGAGTGGGCCGGCGCTCAGGCATTCAGCTCGTTCGACACATATCTTGCGCCCTATCTCTTCAAAGATCGACTCTCTTATACCGAGACCAAAAAGGCTATACGCAGCTTCGTATACAACCTCAACGTCCCGGCACGATGGGGGCAGTCACCCTTTACGAACATAACGATCGACTGGACCGTTCCGGAAGATCTCAAAGAGCAGTTCCCCACCCGCGCCAAGGAGCACCTGCTGAAAGGTTTGGATGATGAGCGGCTGCTGAAAGAGGCCAGAAGACGCGACCCGAACATAACCTCTCTGGAGCAGATGTGCTATCGCCACTTCCAACCCGAGATGAACATGATCAACCGTGCATACTACGAAGTTATGACCGAAGGCGACAGCACCGGGCAGCCCTTTACGTTCCCGATACCCACGGTAAACATTACCGAAGATTTCGACTGGTACGGCGAAAATACCGATATTCTCTTCGAAAACACGGCCAAGATCGGCTCGTCATACTTTCAAAACTTCATAGGAAGCCAGTACAAGCGGGATGAAAACGGAAACCTGGTGCCGAACGAAGAGGCGTACAAACCGGGACATGTCAGAAGCATGTGCTGCAGGCTTCAGCTCGATCTTCGAGAGCTCCTCAAAAGAGGCGGCGGGCTCTTCGGAAGCGCCGAAATGACCGGCAGCATCGGTGTCGTCACGATAAACATGGCCAGACTCGGATACCTCCACAAAAACGATATCAAGGGGCTCTACAACAGGCTCGGGGAGCTGATGGACCTGGCTAAATCGACACTCGAAAAGAAGAGAAGGTTCATCCAGGAGCTTTACGAAAGGGGGCTCTTCCCCTATACGAAACGGTATCTTCCCGGTTTCAACAACCACTTCTCGACAATAGGCGTAAACGGCATGAACGAGATGATCAGGAACTTCTCCGACGACACGCTGACGATAGCGGACGAAGAGGGGAGACGTATGGCCCTCGAGATTCTCGACTTCATGCGCGACAGGATGAGGGAGTACCAGGAGGAGACCGGAAATCTCTACAACCTCGAAGCTACGCCTGCGGAGGGAACCACATACCGCTTCGCCAAAGAGGACAGAAAGAGATACCCAGATATCATTCAGGCCGGTAGCGGCAAAAACATCTACTATACCAACTCGTCGCAGATACCGGTGGATCTGACCGAAGATCCGTTCGAAGCGCTGGAGCTGCAGGACGAACTTCAGTGCAAATATACCGGCGGAACGGTTCTGCACCTCTATATGAGGGAGCGCATAAGCTCTGCGGAGGCGTGCAGAAACTTGGTAAAGAGGGTCATAACGAACTTCAAACTTCCGTACATCACGGTAACGCCGCTCTTTTCAGTATGCCCCAAACACGGCTACATACCGGGCGAACACGAATTCTGCCCGAAGTGCGACGAAGAGCTGCTGCAAACTTATGAAGAGGAGGGGAAAAAATGTTCGTCGTTTTAGCCAAAGAGAGGTTGTCCGGTTCGTTTATGAGGCTGCTCTTTCAGATGGCCGGAAATACTATACGCCCGGATGCGCGGGCATTCATATCAAACATTTAGAAGGAGGATACGATGCACAACAGAGACGAGATACTAAAAAAGCTGCAGGAGAGACGTACAAAGTGTACGGTATATACGAGGGTGATGGGTTACCATAGACCGGTAGAGAGCTTCAATATCGGCAAAAGAGGCGAACACCGCCAGAGAAAGCAGTTTGTTGAGCGATAAACAGATTTTCGACATCACACCATTTACCCACCTCGACTATCCCGGCAAACTGGCCTGTATAGTCTGGTTTTGCGGCTGCAACATGCGCTGTATGTACTGCTACAACAGCGATATAGTATTTGCCAAAGAAGGGAACTACGGTGTAGACGAACTCTACGACTTTCTCGAAAGGCGCATAGGGCTGCTCGACGGGGTGGTTCTAAGCGGAGGAGAGCCGACGATACACGAGCTGGCTCCCATCTGCCGAAAAATAAGGGAGTACGGCTTCTCCATCAAACTCGATACGAACGGACTCAACACCGAGAGGGTGGAGGAGCTTGTCGAAGAGGGCCTGGTCGACTATATCGCCCTCGATTTCAAAGCCATGAACGGAAAATTCGGCTATGTGACAGGATCGAGCAGGTACAAAGGATTCATAAAGACACTCGAGTTTCTTGTCTCGAGCCAGGCGCAGTTCGAAGTGCGCACGACGATCCACTCGGACCTTCTGCAGCCAGAAGATATAAACGTAATGATGCGTGAACTTAAGTCATACGGATACAACGGCCCCTACTATCTTCAGAGATTCATAGAGACCAGAAACAATATAGCAAACATGAAGAGTCCCGAAAGCGACTTCGACGAGAGCAGACTCGAAGATACGCTTCAGATCGTCTGGCGCTGACCGAAAGGCTCAGGCACCCGGAAACTCCCCTGTCAACCCTTTCTTGAGCCGGCCCCGGCAAGAAGGTAGCCCTGCCCCGATATATTCTCTATCAGCCCCCTGTCGCTCTTCTGCCTGACTCGCTTTATGAAGGTTCTGAGCCTGTCGTCGCTCACCTCTTCATCGGGCCAGAGTGCGGCTTTGATCGCATCGTTGGAGAGGTAGTTGTTGGGGCTGTGCAGCAGCTGGGCTATAAATCTGCTCTCACGCTTGCTAAGGTGAACCAGCACCCCGTTTTTGAAGAGCTGTTCGCTCTGAAGATCGTACTCGAACGGCTCCATCAGCTTGATCCTGTTCTGCTTTTTTATCTTCAGCGCCAGTTCGCAAAGATAGTTCAGGAGCTCTTCCGGATCGAAGGGCTTTATGAAGTACTTTACCACCCCGACATCTATCGCACCGAGCAGCTTCTGTTTGTCGCTGTATGCGCTGAGTATTATCACCGGCACATCCGGGTTTTCCGACTTTACTGCGGATGCGAGTTGAAGCCCGTCCATCCGGGGCATCGTGATGTCCGTAATGACGATATCGGGCCTCAGTCTTCTGAATGCCTCCAGCCCCTCTATCCCGTCATGAGCTATCGCAAACTCCGCGAAATAGTCGCCTATCGCCTCTTTGAGCAGCTTGGCGAGGGTCTCTTCGTCCTCCACCAGCAACAGGCGCAGATTTACAAGTCTCGAGCTACACGACATCCGCGGTCTCCTCCGCCAGCGGTATCTCTATCACGAAGCAGGCGCCGTCGCCGCAGTTTTTCGCCTCTATGCTGCCGGACAACCCCTTCTCGATGATCATCTTCGACATGAACAGCCCCAGACCGGTCCCCTTGGCCGTATGCTTGGTGGTGAAATAGGGCTCGAATATCCGCTCGAGTGCCGACTCCTCTATCCCTCCGGCATTGTCGGCCACGGTGATTCGCGCGAAATCCCCCTCTCTCGAGACTATCAAGGATATCTTTCTATCACTTATACCCTTTTCGATGAAGGCGTCTTTGGCGTTTTGAAGCAGGTTGATTATGACCTGCGAGAGCTCGTTGCTAACCCCTACCGCCTTTAGCGACGTATCTATGGACATATCTATCTCGATATGCTCTTTTTCGAGACTCTTGTGGAGTATCTGCATCGACTCCTCCAGACTCTTGGCGATCTCGAAGGGCTCTTTCGGCTTGTCGGGTCTGAAGAAGTTGATGAAGTCCTCTATCGTCTGCGACATGTTCTGAATCATCGCTTTGGCTTCGTCGTAGATCTCCTCCACCTGCTCGTCGTCCCTCTTAAGGGCCGCCCTCTTCATGTTGAAGAGCGCCAGCGTGAGCTCAGTAAGCGGCTGTCTCCACTGGTGCGCTATATTCGCCATCATCTGCCCCAGGCTGGCAAACCTCGACTGCCAGAAGAGCATCTTCTGCTTCTCCTCGTTTTTGCGCACCTCTTCCCTTACCCTCTCTTCGAGATTCTTGTTGAGCTCGTAAAGCTTGCGGGTCTGCAGGGCCACGCGCTTCTCGAGTGTCCTGTTCAGAGCCTCGAGCTCCTTCTCCTTCTTTTCGAGCGCGATCTTCAGGTTCACCTCTTTCGTCACATCGTATCTGATGGCTATGAACTCTTCAATGTCGCCCTTTTCGTCGAGTATGGGGATTATGGTGGTGTTCACGAAGAAGGTGCTGCCGTCTTTCGCCATGTTCATGACGGTAGACTTGTAAATCTTCTTGTTTAAAATCGTATCCCAGAGCCGCTTGAAGTTACTGGCCGGAACGTCCGGGTGGCGGACTATGTTGTGGTTCTGGCCTATCAGCTCCTCTCTCGTATATCCTGAGATTTTGCAAAACTCGTCGTTTACGAAAGTGATAATGCCGTTTATATCGGTTTTCGAGACGATATTGGAACTCTCGATCGCATCTTTGTACTGCTTGAACATGGGCTAATTATAGCACTTTTCCCACTCTGCAAACTCGTCGGAAAAGTAGTTTATGCGAACTTTTTTGAACTCTCTGGTCGAGTATAGATAGCTGTAGTCGTCCACACCGATCTCTTCCGCCATCTCCGAAACGATCTTCTCGACCTCCTCCCTGCTCTTGCCGTGCACCATCGAAAAGAGCGGGTAGGGCCAGTCCGGATAGACCGGGCGCAGGTAGCAGTGGCTGACGGCGCTGTATGCCGCCACTCTCTCGCCGATCTCTTCGGCCCGCTCCTCGGGGATCCTCCAGACCACCATCGCATTGGCCGTAAACCCCGCTTTTCTGTGGTAGAGAATCGAAGCGAACCGCCTCATTATGCCGGCCCTCTTCATCTTCTGCACCTCATCCGAGAGAGTCCCGTAATCGATGCCGAGAGAGTCGACGATATGCGCGAACGGCTCTTTTTCCGCCGCTATATCTTTTTGAAGTCCCCTTATCATCTCGTAGTGGATATCTTTTAGCTCCATGGGCTCCCTCTCCACTTTTTTGCGGCGCTCTTTTTTGGCCCTGTCGCCCTTCAGGTCAAGCTGTACCGAGATTTTGAACATCTTTTTCGTCGGAAGTATGATGTACTCTTCGCATCCGGCCTTTTGGGCAAGAATCTCCACCGTCCTTTCGAGCCCCAGCTTCGAATCGGGGGCTACCGCGATGGTGAACCAGAGGTTGTAGGGGTTCTCCCTTTCGTAGTTGTGACTAACTCCGGGATGAGTGTTGACAAGTGCCGCAGCCTCCTCAATCCTGTCGGTTTTGAAGGCTACGAGCGACGATCTGTAGCCCAGGCTCTTCGTATCGAAAATGGCCGAAGTCTGGCGGATGATCTTCTCCTCTTTGAGCCTCGAGTAGAGGTTCAAAATCTCCTCTTCCGTGCCGCCGAGCTCCTTCGCCAGCTCCGCAAAGGGCCTTCTGCATACGGGAAACTCTCTCTGTATCAGTGTCAAAAACTCTTTTTCCATAACGGTTCCGCTTTTTTTGCTCCATTATAAAGGTTTCCTCTTTACACTTTCCTTGACGTCTATCAACGCCTTTTCAAGGAGGGTATGATAAGATTGTCCACTCTCCGAATGTTACGCAGAAGGATCGATATTGGCCTATTTTCCGGCATTCATAAAACTCGACGGCAGAGCTGTTCTGGTGGTGGGCGGCGGCCGTATCGCCGGCGAAAAGCTCGAGAAGCTCCTCGACTTCACGCAGAACATAACCGTAGTCTCCCCCCAACTGAGCCCCCGAACGAAAGAGCTGGTAGAGTCGGGTGGGCTGAGAGTGGTCGAACGCCCCTACGAAGAGTCCGATATAGAGGGATTCGACATAGTCATAGTGGCGGTGGACGATCTGGATCTTCAAAAGAGGATCTATGAAGCGTGCCGCGAACGGCACACCCTGTGCAACAGCGTCGACTCCGTCGACTACTGCGACTTCATCTTCCCGTCATACACCAAAAAGGGGGACCTCACCGTCGCCTTCTCGACATCGGGCGTCTCCCCTTCGGTGGCGAAATATCTGCGCCGCTCGATCGAGAGACTCATCCCCGACTCCATATCGGAGTTTCTAAAAGAGATGAAGAGTCTGCGCTCTTCGCTGCCCAAAGGGAAGGAGCGGATGAGACTGCTGGATGAAAAGGCGAAAAACTATATAGAAAATCTCTTTCCAAAGGATAGGAATGTTCAGTAAAAAACTGGTCTGGGCGCTGATGGCGATTTTCGCCTTTTTGAGCATTAGCACATTTATCATGAACATGCCGGAAAAGAAAGACCGGCACGTCATAGAGAAGATCAGCGCATATTTTCCCTACGAGATCACCAAGACGATGGGGGGTCTCGACATAGTAGACAAAAGGAGCGGCGAGAAGCTCAAAATCGACAATGCGAAGGTCTTCCTCGCCTTCGACGACCTCCTCAAGAAGTGGGGCGGTACGCACCTGAGGCTCGAAGACTCCACGCTTCTCATCGTAGATGACGAAAACAGGACCGTCGATACGATGCACCTGAACGAAAAAGAGATCTCATTCGTCAAAAATTTCTTTTTCAAGTAGCGCCGCATCGACCTTCCCCGAGAGGGGCGGTTTCAGAAGCACCTCTTCCGGCGAAAGGAGAAATATCGCAGGGTATTCGAGCGTATAGAGCAGCTCTATCGGATAGTCCTCGTTCTCCTTCGTGACAATTACCGGGACCGTCTTCTCGTTCACCAGCCTCACTATACGCTCCTGCATCAGCGTCTCTACAAAAAGCCTCCTGCACTCGTCGCAACCCCTCTCGACAAGCACCACGAAGATAGGCCTCCTTTCAGCCTGTGAAGCTCTCAGCGCACTCTCGAACGACCCATGCCACCTGATGGTTGAAGCGTGTAAAATCGTACATAGAAGCAGCGCGGCGATTAAGAGTCTCATCTTATTTCGTACCCCACAGGATCACCCTCCAGCGTTTTCAAAAAGGCGACGATCTCGTCTATCTGCTCATCGCTGAGTATGAGCCCCAGCTGGTGGCGTGCCATTATGCGCACAGCCTCCTCTATCTCTTCTACCGATCCGTTGTGAAAATAGGGCGCCGTGCGGGTTACATTGCGCAGTATCGGAACACGGAAAAGATACTGCCCGTTCCGGCCGTGGAACCCTCCGATATCGGGAAACGGATAGGGCTCGTCGCCGCGAATCTTCTGCCATCTGAAGCCTGCGAAATAGCGCTCGTCGTTCACGAAATACGACTCGGGGGAGAGTATAGAGTTATATCTCCTGAGAGGAAAGCGCTGCAGGCTCTGACCGCCGACGCT
Source organism: Campylobacterales bacterium (assembly GCA_027081015.1). Classification (GTDB taxonomy): domain Bacteria; phylum Campylobacterota; class Campylobacteria; order Campylobacterales; family Hydrogenimonadaceae; genus Hydrogenimonas. Next base: position 18,556 of record JALWMA010000067.1, read on the forward strand.
CATTCCGGTATGGCACCCTTTGCAGCCTATGCGCATGAATAGGTAGAGCCCCCTCTTAGCCTTTTGGGATATCGCCTCGTCGTCGCCCTCCAGGAAGCGGTCGTACGCACCGCGCGTAAGGAGTGTCCTTTCGAATGCGGCGATCGCCTTTGTGACCGTATCAAAGCTCACCCCTTCACCCGGGAAGACCCTCTCGAAGAGGGCCCTGTAACCGGGGGCCGCCTCGAGCCTCTCTTCCACCTCCGCAGGGGTCATTCCCATTTCGAACGGGGCCTCTATCGGCCCCTTGGCCTGATCCTCAACATCGGGGCTCCTGCCGTCCCAGAACTGGCGTCTGGCCAGTGCGGCGTTCAAAACGGTCGGGGAGTTTAGGTGAAACGGGTTCTTCTGTCCCCCTATCCCGATAGCCGTTGGCCTGTTGTCGTCTCCTCCCTCCTCGATTATGTGGCAGCTTGCACAGCTTACCGTACGATCTTTCGACAGTATCGGATCAAAATAGAGCATCCTACCGAGCGCGACCTTTTCCGCCGTCACCGGATTTTCGGGGTTATCCACGACTCTCTTCGCCTCATCCCAGCTCTTCGGAACGGGCAGCATCCCGCGGCTCAGTGCACGCTCACGCAGCTCTTTATCATCGATTTCCGGCGTACCTTTTCCGCCGGCGGGTATGAGCATCCCTATTTTGAAGTAGAGCGCAAAGACTCCGAAAGATATGAGAAGTATCGCAACAACCGTTCTCATGACAGATCACCTATATTCCGAAGGTCTCTTTCACCATCTTTTCGAAGCTCTTGTCGTCCAGCTCCTTTCGAAGCGGCACGAACCTCTCAGCCTCCGCACCCACGGGAACGAATATCTCGGCATCCTCATCCTCTATTATACTCTTTACGGCCTGCGCCACCGGGAGCGGATCGGGCCCCTTGTTTATCGCATTCGCGACGATGGGAACGAAGTGCGAGACGAGCTCCCTGTACGGGGACTCTTCACCGAGTGTATCTTCGTTCACCGCTAGCCCCTTTTTCACGAAGTTCGTCCCGAAAAGCCCCGACTGAATGGAGTGGACCCTTATGCCGAATGGGAGGGTCTCGAACCTCATCGAGTCGACGATCCCCTCAACCGCATATTTGCTCGCGTTGTAGTGGGTCAGAAGGGGCAGCCCCATCTTCCCGAGGAATGAGCTTATGTTTATGATGACACCCCTCTTCGCACCTCTCATATGGGGCAGAACCTCCCTCGTGGTGCGCAGCAGACCGAATACGTTGACGTTGAACTGGTCGAACATCTCCTTGTCGGTCGCATCTTCGACAGTCGCTACGAGCCCGTAACCTGCACAGTTTACCAAAACGTCTATCTTTCCCTCTCTCTCGATTACGGTATCTACCGCCTCTTTTACACTGCAGCAGTCCGTTACGTCGAGATATAGGCTCTTTACCCCGTCGCAGCAATCCTCCCCCGTCAAGCTGCGCTCTCTCGTTCCGCCGTATACCCTGTAGCCTTCGCCTGCCAGCAGTTTCGCCGTCTTTTTGCCGATACCGGAGCTTGCCCCGGTTATAAGTACCACCTGCGCCATACTCCCCTCCTTTAAAATAGAGCCGCCAAAAGGCGGAAGAGATAAACCATAATCGATCTTTAAACGATTATAGTAGTCAAGAGTCATCAAAATCAAGATGGTTTTGGCACAAAAAGGATTTTGTTTTGGCACAAAAAGGATTATTCGAGGCTTACGGAGTTTGAACCGGCTACTTCAGATCTTTCGGGTATATTCCGTACGTTTCGAAAAAGAGTCTTCCGAAGTGGCCCTGGTGGTTGTAGCCGACCTCTCTGGCCACCTCGCCTATGGAGAGTATGCGGTCTTTTAGCAGCAGATTCGCCCTCTCGAGCCGCAGTTTGCGTATGTAGCTGCCTATAGTGGTCTTGTAGACCTTTTTGAAGGTGCGCTTCAGCTTCGTTTCGTTGGTGGCGCAGATATGCGCAAGCTCGGGAATCGTAGGCGGGGAGACGAAGTTGTTCAGCAGATACCTCTGTGCCCTCTGCGCGATTTCGAGCTCCTCGGGGTCTATGCTCTCGTCTACCAGGCAGATCAGGGAGAAGCGGTGTATCATGAACTCGATCACACTGTGCTCGCACTTTATACTGTGGAGCCTCTGCTGATCTTTCGTGTCGATGATCTTCTCTATCAAATGGAGGCTCAACGCATCGAGCGGCTTGCTGTCTACCCGCTCTACGCCTATTTCACCCTGAATCTTTCCATAGAGGAAATCTATCGGCTCGTTTCTGTTGAGGCTGAGATACCTCTTTAAAAAAAAGTCCGCTATACACAATACGAAGATGTCGCAGCTCTCCGACGCCTCTATCTTAAGGGTGAAATCCTGTCTCGAAGAGCAGTAGATGTTCACCTCGTCCCTTCTGGAGGAGAGGGTCTCTTCGCTCCCCTTCTGTGAGATTGTGAAGCCGCCCTCTTTAACAACGGTGATGACGACCATCCTGTCGAGGTTTTTTATATCGAAGCTATGGCTCTCCTGCCTTTTCAGATGTATATCGAAAAAGACGATTCCGTTGGAGATATCGACCCTTGTAATATGCTCTTCGCCCCTCTCGTAGAGCGGGGTGGTCTTATACCTCTTGTCGCCGATATTGAAAAAGAGACTCTCCATCACAAATCGTAATACTCTCTTACACGACGCTCGAAATCTTCGTCGCTCAGCTCTTTGCGCATCGGGATGAATTTGCTCGCTTTGTCCCCCACGGTCACCCTCGCCGGGAAGTTCTCGTCCTCTATTATCGTGTATATGAGCTCCGCGACATCTTCGGCATCGTTTCCGCGGTTGATCTGCTCCACGATTTTGGGTGCGAGGTTTGACACCATGCAGGCATACGGGGACTCTTCACTGAATGTCTCTGCGTTGGTAACCAGGTTGCCTCTGGCAAACTCCGTATCGAAAAAGCCGGGCATCACCGAGTGGACGCGGATGTTGAAATCGGCCAGCTCGTATCTTAGCGAATCGGTGATTCCCTCCACCGCGTATTTCGTGGCGTTGTACATAGTAAGAAGAGGGAGACCGATCTTGCCGAGAAACGAACTTATGTTTATTATCACGCCCGATCTCTCCCTCCGCATCAGGGCGATGGAGTGTTTCGTCACCCTAAGGAGGCCGAATACGTTGACGTTGAACTGGTCGAACATCTGCTTCTCGTCCAGCTCCTCTACCGTAGAGACCAAGCCGTATCCGGCGTTGTTTACAAGAATATCCAGCCTCTCGACGGCGCAAAAGGCCTCTTCGACGCTTTTTGGATCGGTAATATCCATGTAGAGCGGAGTCACATCGCCTTCAAATGCCCCGGTGAGTTTTTCGGGGCTGCGGGTGGCGGCATAGACTTTAAAACCCTTCTGCGCAAGAAGACGGACACTCTCTCTTCCCATTCCGCTCCCGGACCCCGTTACCAATACGACTCTTTTGCGTTCCATCAGAGATCCTCTTCTGCCCTGCCTCACCGTAACGGAGCAAAAAAACAGGGACTTTCCTCTCTCAGGCTATTTCGACTCCTCTATCCACTCCAGATCCTTTTTCAGCTCCACAACTTTACCTACCACTATCAGGGCCGGCGTCTGGATCTGCGCATCTTTCACCTTTTCGTAGATATTCTCGAGCGTTCCGGTCACACTCTTTTGATCGGGAGTGGTCCCCTTGCTTATGACGGCGCAGGGTGTATCTTTCGGGCGCCCCACCTTTACAAGATTTTCTGCAATGTTGCGCAGGTTGTGAAGCCCCATCAGAAATATGATCGTCTCATCGGCCCTCATCGACTCCCAATCCACCTGGGAGTGCTTTTTATTTGGGGTCTCATGGCCGGTTACGACCTTGAAAGAGACGGCCACTCCGCGGTGGGTGACCGGTATACCGGCATAGGCCGGGACCGAGATGGCCGATGTGACACCGGGGATGAACTCGAACTCCACTCCCCTTTCACGCAGATACTTCGCCTCTTCGCCCCCTCTGCCGAAAACCAGCGGGTCACCCCCTTTAAGACGCACCACACTCTCGTTTTCCATAGCCTTTTTGTAGATGACTTCGTTTATCTGATCCTGCGGCAGAGTGTGGCGCCCATCCTCTTTTCCGACATAGACGAACTCACATCCCGGCTTCGCCTCTTTCAGGATGTCGGGGTTGGCCAGCCGGTCATATATTATGACGTCGGCCTCCCTGACCACTCTTAGCGCCTTGACCGTAAGAAGGTCGATATCTCCCGGCCCCGCACCTGTAAGATAGACTTTACCCATGATTCACAATCCTCTTCTTTCTTCATCGTTCAGGTAGCAGGAGGGGTCTTCGGCCCACAGGTCGCCGTGAATCGCGTAGGCCCTGCTCCTCGACCCTCCGTTGCATACATCAACCACTCCGCACTCGGAGCAGATGCCCCCAAGCCTCCTTGGACGCTCCCGCAGTCTTGTCAGCATCTCGTTTTTGTCGTCGCACCATATCTCGCTGAAGGGGCGCTCTGTAATGTTTCCTATTACAAACGGGAAGAACGGGTCGGGTTTGACACGCCCAAGCCAGTCGATATTTCCGAGCTTCACGCCTGCACTGTTTCCGCCCCACCTCAGAAGACGCTTTGCCATCTCATCTTTGAGATGCGGATACCTTTTGGCGAACTTCTTCAAAAAGAGTACGGCATCCATCTCCATATTGCCGGTAACTATATCGATGCCCCTGCCCTCTTTCTGGTACTCGAACGCTTTGTCGATCATGAACTCCACATACTCGCGCCTCTCCTCTTCGGAGATATCTATTTTGAGATTCTCCAGACCGCGCCCGCTGTATACGAGGTGGGAGATATATATCTTGTCCACCCCTATACTCTCGGCAAGTTCGAAGATCGGGTAGAAGCTCTCTTTCGTCTCGTTGGTGATAGTAAAGCGGATTCCGGCGTTTCCGCCGTGCTTCTGAATGAGAGATATGGCATCGAGGCTCTTTCTGTAGGCGCCGTTCATCCCCCTGAACCTGTCGTGCACCTCTTCGATCCCGTCTATGCTTATGCCTATGTAGTTGAAGGTTTCGATGATCCGGTCCACATTTTTCTCGCTTACATAGAGCCCGTTCGTGGAGAGATAGGTCATGATGCCTTCGCTGCGCATGGCATCTGCTATATCGAAAATATCCCTTCTTATAAGCGGCTCTCCTCCAGAAAAGATGACAAATCTCACCCCTGCCCTCTTCAGCTCGGGAATCGTGCCCAAAATCGTCTCCGTAGTCAGGAAATCTTCCGAATTGGGGTCGGCATAGCTGTAGCAGTGGTGACATGCGAGGTTGCACCTGTTCGTGAAGTTCCAGATGATTATGCTGCCGTTCAGCGAGCGCTCCTCTTTACCCTCCGTAACAGACTTTATGAGGTTTGAGAGTCTGAACATCAGCGGTTCTCTCTTTTATCGAAAACGAATATACCCGACGGTTTAGGCACCTGCCACTCCAGATTCAGCCACCACCTCTTCGGGTCGCGGTTGTCTACCCTGTACGCCTGAACCATATCTTTGTCGTTTATCGAAAAGTAGAGGTAGGGATGGTTCGGCGACCACCTTAGGTGCAGAACCATACCCGGAAACTTGAGTCTGCGGACCACCTTTAGCCTTCTGGCATCCACTATCTGCACTACCGGAAACTTCTTTCCGCTGAATGTCACGGCAAGCCACTTCTTGTCCGGGCTCAGGGCGGTAAAGACCGGGTTCCCCTCTACATCGATCGCTTTGACGAGCCTGAAGTCGTGGTCGAAGACGAAGACCTTCTTGTTTCCTACCGCCGGAATGAAGAAGTAGTCGCCGCTTATACTCCAGAATCCGAAATGGGGAACCTTAAGAATACGCTCTTTGTCTCCCATCTTCAGCGGAACTTTCCTGTACTTCATGGTATCCAGATCGAGTACCCCTACACTCTTGGAGTTGAAAAATCCGACTACGTAGAGATTTTTGTCTATCATTGCGTCGAAAGGGACCTTTCCGGCACTCTCTATCTTCTTGTAGAGAACGAACCAGGGCCTCTTTTCACCTGCATGCTCATCCTGCAAAACCCATATCTCGTCGCTGTCCATACAGGCAAAAACAAGGTAGTCTTTGTACTCCTTTATTCCGACGTTCCTGCTTCCGGTCTCTATGGTCTGGATATGGTTGAGATCGCGGTCGAGGATCTCTACCGTCTTGTTGTCGTAGTTGGCTACAGCAACGTAGTTGTCGCCTATTATAAACCCTATGGCGCTTCTGCTGGTCTTGTACTCTTTGAGCTTCTTCTCCTTTATAGGATCGAACTTTATAACGTAGCCGTCTCTCGTAATCACATATCCGTCGTTGTCCCTGAACTTGACGACCGCATGGTTGAAGTTGTGCAAGCCCTTGATCTCACCCTTGAACATATTGTTCTCTATCACGGCGAGTGCGGAGTCTTCACGCTCTACTACAAAGATTTTATCTTTCGACTTCGGTACGATCTCGGACGGATCCTTTATTCTCTCCTTCGCCGACAAAAGTGAGGTGGCGGCAAGTATAGAGAGCGCTATCTTCAATATCTTCATTTGGCATCCTTGAACTTCATGATGTAATCGGCGAGCGCTTCGAGCTCCTCGGGCTTGAGATCGTTGAATGGAGGCATGGAGTTTCTTTTGTACCCCAACATCCTATATGTCCCCTTTGGGTCGACTATCTGCGCGATAATTTCGCCCCTGTTGCGCTTTGAAGCGATCGTCTTGAACGAAGGTCCGAACGCTTCGGCCGTCTGGTGGTGACACCCCCAGCAGTATGTTTTAAAGAGTCTCTTGCCGTCCGCTGCCGATACGGCAGAGGCTGCACAGAGAACTAAGAGCACTATGGCTGATTTTTTCACAGATTCAACCTTTGTAAATCGTTGTTTCGGATGTACTCGGCGGCACATCCACAGGTTCAGACGGTATTCTACCATCTCTACATATATATCCAACTTTTAAAAACACCGTTAGAGACCACTTTCGTATACAGAACGCAACCCATATGCAAAACTATGGAGTAGTGCAAACATCTTTTCTGCATAAAAAAGTGATGGAACAGTATGTATTAACGTTGCGGTTCAGTGAAGGAACATCCCTCCCCGAAGGGAGAGAGGCCTCTGTTAAGCGCCGGGAATGTGCTGACGGTGCTCTACAGAGTAGGTGAATGTCGGAGTGGTCAAGTTGTAGATATACTTGATGAATTTACCGGTCTTGGCATCATAGATACCGATTCTTCCGGTAGTCCACTCAGATATGAAAGTCCATTTTCCGTGGTTTGCCGGCTCAGCATGGAGCAGTCTCGGCTGTACCGGATTTTTGACTTTCGGACCTTTTTTGGTCGTATAAGTGACAAGCTTCTCTTTGGAGATCTTGGAGTCGATCTCTTTGCCTTTTACGGTTTTATACTGTGTAGCATCCCATGTCTGCAGCACTTTACCGGTATGGGCATCTATCAGCTTGCCTTTTTTCTTGCCGACTTCTATGATTCTGTCGGTTTCGAGGGTCTCTTTGTTGATCAGGTAGACCTTGTTGTAGTTGTCAGGTGTACCGAGAACACAGTCTGCCCAGAGATACGGTGTATCTTTGCTCGTTCCGATGAAGAGTCCGCCGCCTGCAGTCGGCACATTGGCGACAACATCCCAGTTCATATCCCAGATGACGACGTTACCTACGTTCATACTGACCGTAGCATTAAGCTGACCGTACTTGTCGTTGTACCAGGAGCTTCCCTGTCCGGGGTGCGGCTTGGAACCAGGACCTGTATAGACTTTCGCTGCAAGTCTTTTGGTCTTGAAGTCAACAATACCCATAACGTCACTTCCCTGAGAAGCGATCATATAGTATCGTCCGATCTCTTTACCTTCATTCAGGAACGCATCGTGCAGAATCTTTCCGATATTCGGAATGTCACCGACAATCGGGAAGTCCGGCTTGCTGTAGTCAACGATATAGACATGTCCGCCGTCTTTGAGCGCGAACGCGAAGTAGGGACCGTACGGAGTGTCGGCAATAGAAGCTACACGGCTTGGCCCGATGTTACCGTCGGGATCGATGACACCAGCAGTCTGGTAGACTTTGAGAGGCTCGAGAGTCAGTGCGTCGCAGAGTACTGCACCGCCCGGGTTGTAGTTACCCGCCATTACATACTTACCGTCCGGAGAGACTGCAAGTCCTCGAGACTCCTGACCGACCTGTACGCTGGCAAGAGCCGGCTGTCCAGGTGCTGCGAGGTCGAACATCGTGAGTCGCCCGGATCGGCTGATGGAGTATGCGTATCTTGGCATACGCTTGTTTGTAACGGTAACATGAACCGCAAATCCCGCTTTATGGCGAGAGAGAACCTTCCCTGTTGTACCGTCTATGAAGTCGACAAGTGAAGCGTCACGCTCTGTCGCGAAGACGATATCCATCACGCTTTTGACATCTGTCGGGTGAGGATACTTCTTCGCCAGCTCTTTCCTGTCGGCGAGTATCTTCCATGTCTTTTTGACCTCGTCGAGATCGAGGCGGAGTTCAACCGTATTCTTCCAGTGCATAAGCCAGTCGACCATGCCTGCTGCATCATCTTTACTGAACATATGTTTCCACTCGGGCATCGCCGTTCCCGGCTTACCGTTTAGGATCACGTCGGCCAGCATCTGGGCGTTCTTCTTTTTAAGAGCCTTGGGTCGAAGGTCTGAACCGACGCCACCCTGGTGGATCGGGCCGTGACATCCCTGGCACTCTTTCTCGTAGACCTTTTCAAAATCCATCTTCGATGAACCGGCATAGAGCGATCCGGCAACCATTGAAACACATGCAGCCATACCAAGAAGTTTAGATAGCTTCATTTTTTCTCCTTTTTTTGAGGTTTCCTCCCCTCATAAAGAACATGCCGAAAGGCCGTTCTCACCACTCTCCCTGAGGCTCCTCCTTACCTTCCTGCAGTCTCTTCTTCTCCTGGAAGTAGATGAAGAACATCGGTATTATGATAACCGTATGCAGGAAGATAGTGAGCGTCAGTGGACCCTGGTTCAGCAGTGCGAATATATTGTCGCACGCTAAATCGGTACATGCTTCGAACATATCTTACTCCTTTTTTTATTATTAAACACTTACGGCACTATTGTACCGTAAGTATTTCTAAAGTATCAAGCCGCCGCGGCCTGAACCTCTTCCTCTTTTGCCGCCTCTGTCTTGCCGATGGTCAAGAGATCGGCAACAAGGAAGAGGAAGCCCGTGAAGGTTACAAGCCCCATCGTCAGGCGCCATCCCTGTGCCTGAAGATACCACGGAAGCTCCTGGGCAATGAAGTAGGCATCCCATCCGCCGCCGAGATCAGCACGCTCTACAAGAACCTGCTCGTAACCCGCTACCGTAAGCGAAACGGTCATTCCGAGCACTCCGAATACGATCAGGCCGATAGCCATCTTCGTCTTGAACGTCATAGTCATCTTCTTGATACCGTAAGCACCCTGTACACCGAGGTACATCATACCTATAAGGATGGTCGCATATGCTCCGAAGAAGGCGAGGTGTCCGTGCGCCGCCGTAAACTGCGTACCGTGCGTATAGATGTTTACCTGCGGCAGAGTATGGAAGAATCCCCAAATACCGGCACCCAGGAAGTTACCGAAAGCGTTTATCGCAATCCATGCCATCGCCGGCGTATTGTTTACCGCATGGCCCTGCTGTCCCGCTTCGGCGTGCCCCTGCTCTTTACCCCAGTCGTAGAGTACATGCACGAACATCGCTACCAGCGGAACGGGCTCGAGGGCGCTAAAGAGGGCTCCGATCTCCCACCAGTATTCGGGTGTACCGATCCAGAAGTAGTGGTGTCCGAGACCCAGAATACCGGAACCGAACAGCATAAGTACCTCGATCCAGAGCCACATCTCGACAATTTCTCTTTTCGCACCGAGAATCTTGATCAGACCGTAAGCGGCAAGAGAACCGACGAATACTTCCCATGTGGCTTCAACCCAGAGGTGAATTACCCACCACCACCAGTACTGGTCCATTGAGATATTGTCGGTAAAGAACATACCGCACAGATAGAGACCGGCGAGCGCGAAGAGGTCGGCGACAAGGACGGTCATTATCCCGGTCCTATTACCCTTTGTATAGGTAGCGAATACATTGTAATAGAAGACCAATACGACCACAACGATACCGATGTCGGCCCAGCGCGGAGCTTCGATATACTCACGCCCTTCGTTGATAAGCCAGATCGTGGCTTCGTTACCAGGTCCTACCTGAACAAAGATGTAGACAAGTACGACAACCGCAACCGCTGCAGTAAGAACCCAAAATGCGAGCTTTCCAAGCTTTATGCCGACTGCTTCTATTCCCGTCTCATCGGGAAGCAGCATATACACCGATCCAATCATCGCATACAGCATCCAGACTACAAGTGCATTGATATGAACCATGCGCGCGACGTTGAAGTCGAACACCTCAAAAAGGAAACTCGGATAGAGAAACTGTATCGCCGCGATCAGTCCCATAAGAAGCTGGGCACCGAATAGTACGATCGCGACCCTGAAATAGTTCATCGCGAGTTTTTGCGATTCATATTTAAACTCATTTGACTTAATACTAGCGAGCATGAGTACCTCCTTCAAGACGTTTCGCAGACTGCGAGAAGTTGCGAGGGAATCCGTTCGTATCGATTGCACTCATATGCTTCAAAAACGCGACCAACGCGACGGCTTCTTCCCTTGTTATTCCAAGATCCGGCATCATGCGCTCATGTGTCGGGTACTGGGACGGATGCATCAAAAACTCCGCCATCGCCTCTTCTACCGTATCTTTGCCCGTGATTCCGGTCATGGTACCGTCGTTCCATTTCGGATCTAGCCAAGCTTTGGTCAGATCGGGAGCGTAGTAGGCACCGTTACCGAGCAGGGTGTGGCAGTTCATGCAGTTTTTTGCCTGCTGTGTCAGCTTGCCGTGGCGAAGCAGCTCAGCAGCCTCCTCGGCACTCCACTCCTTACCGAAGAAAGGCTGTTTTTCACCGATAACCGGCACCTCGTGCCCCCTCTTCTCATCCATTTTGTAATCGATCTTGTAGTTGATTACAGTCGGGGCGGGGATACGCTTTGTAACTCCGTTTTGCAAATCCTCATCCGAACCCATGGCGATCTGGCCCATCGTGTTGAACGTGAGCCACATAAGCAGTACGGTAGCCGTTCCGGTTACCCACGCCGCCGAGCGTCGCCAAAAGGTTATGCTCGTCCAGACCGAGACTTTCTTTCCGCTCATCTCTCCTCCTTTTTTTGCTGATGGTTACGCATCGTACGCATCATGACGTATACGATGCGTAACATCAAGTTTTACTCTTTCGAATTTCCGTAGCGCTCCTCCGACTGCTCTATAAGGTAGAAGTACAGATGCGGTGCGAACAGATATGCGACCATCGCGACCGCAAGTACCTTCGCAGTGAAGGGACTGCTATGGATAAGTACCGAAAGGTCGTACAGACTGTACACCTGCAATATCCAGAATAGGTAACTAAAAGGAGCAAACTTTTTTGACACTACCCCCATCTTTGCAAGCGTAAGCAAAGCGGCGTATCCAACACCGAAGACCAGCACCAGAGTCGCTACGATGAAGATTCTCAAAAACTCATCGGGTGCGATCTGCGGCATCATAATGACAGGTTCCATTTTGCCTCCTTTTTTTCACTACCCTGAATAAGGCGTAGAGTAATTATGACAATTTTTATCGGAGATATGATTGATATGTGTCAAGAATTTAGCTTTTTTTTGTAGTTTTTAAAATGGAGTTTTTATTTAATGTTTTTTTAATATTTGACTGAAGGCGCCGTATACAGGCGCATCATGCAATCTACTTATCGTAAACTATACAGCGTGCGGTAAAAAAAGGACGGTTATAGGCATCCGAAACAAAATAGTCTCCATCTAATCTCCAGCCTAATTTTTTACTAAGGATTATCGACTGTGCACCCTTTCTGATTATCCTGCTTTCGCATATTATCTTCTCACCCCTGTTGAATGCGTCTCTCACTTCGCTCATTCTCTCGGTCGTGACCCAGTAATGCGCCCCTATAAGCAGCGCCAGTACCGTACCTACCGAGCCCATGCCCCTCTTTACGGCACCCTTTCCCATAAACGGACGAGTCGTCACATAAAGGGTTACCAGCATGATGATGAACGCCAAAATAAGATATCCGCCTTCAAGATAGAAAAATTTTTCCATAGAGACTTCCTGAAATTTTAATATTAATATGGTAACATGCAATCTATCAAATCGACTTGATTGGCATCAAGAGTGTAAGCGGTAACGTCAATTGCGAGAAAGGATTTAGATGATAGATGTGGTGCTGACACTGGTTTTCAGTATAGTGATGCTCTTTTTTATGATCTTTCCCGCAATGAAAATTGTCGAGTGGATCGACTCCCGTTACCCGGTTCCGCCCAAGTTTTACAACCCTTTAACCATAGTTATAGTAATTTTACTATCAATATGTATAGGGCTTTTTCTCAAATACGCCTAAAGAAGTTATAGATCGGGAAGAGTATGCAGAGCTTTAGAAATTTTTACCTTTTCAAACATCTGAGCGACGAGAAGTTCGCCAGACTCGAAGAGATTTCGAAAATCGTCGACTACAAGAAGGGGGCGATCCTCTTCTTCGAGGGAGACGAGGCCAAGTCGCTGATCGTACTCATAGACGGTGTGCTGCAGGTCTACAAGACCGATCAGAAGGGGAACAAAGTGATACTCCACCACTTTTTTCCTATGGACGTGATAGCGGAGATCGTCAACTTCGAACATATGCGCTACCCGGCTTCGGCTGAGTTCGAAAGCGACGGCAAAGCGTTGATAATAGACTACGACGCTTTCGAAAAGGAGTTTCTCAAAGATCCCGAAGTATCTTTCGCGTTCATAAAGTCACTCTCGAAAAAGATCAAATACCTCGAAAACGTGATCGCGACGAACCTGATGATGAACTCTACCGCAAGAGTCGCAAAATTCATATGCGAACATGAACATGAGATGAAAAAACTGAAAAAGAGCCATATTGCCGCCGATCTGAACATGACCCCCGAAACGCTCTCGAGAATATTGAAAAAACTCGCCACTCTCGGTCTTATCGAGAAGAGAAAAGATGAGATAATCGTTCTCGACAAAGAGGGGCTGGAGACTTTCTACCTCTAATCATCTTCTCCACTGCGACGCTAAAAGACCCTTTTGTGCACTTAACAGTGAGGCACACTTTTGTACTATTTTATAAACTGATATCACTTAAGCTTAGGACGGAGCCCTCGGTATTTTCGGTATATAGAGTATGGCCCGCATACAGCACCCCTGATACTTGGATATTGCAGATTTGAATACCGTATTTACGATCTTTGTATAAAATTGAGATATAAAAAAGGCTTCTATCACAATCTTTTCTTATCTTGATAATAAATTTTGACCCATATCAACTACATTTTATCTTCTTTCCTATAAAATATCTTTGCATTGGAATCATAGTACCTAGATTCAAGAAAATTTTATTTTTTTTGAATCTGGGTGCTAGTGCGATTCCAGAAAGTAGCTAATCTTACAGGAGGTAAAGTATGTCATCTATGTCAAGACGCGACTTCCTCAAGAGTGCTGCTGCCGCTACGGCAGCAAGTGCTGTTGGGATGTCGGTTCCTACCGAAGTAGAGGCCAAAGCGAGCAGTGCGGAGGCCGGATGGCGATGGGATAAAGCGGTCTGCCGCTTCTGCGGTACAGGTTGCGGTATCATGGTCGCTACCAAAGACGGAAAGATCGTTGCTGTAAAAGGAGACCCAGCAGCACCGGTAAACAGGGGGCTCAACTGTATCAAGGGGTACTTCAACGCAAAAATCATGTACGGTGCCGACCGTCTGACTACACCCTTGCTGCGTATGGACGACAAGGGTAACTTCGCAAAGAACGGAAAGTTCCGTCCGGTAAGCTGGAAGCGTGCATTCGACGAGATGGAGAAGCATATACGAAAGGCTCTAAAAGAGGGTGGTCCCGAGGCCGTAGCTGTGTTCGGTTCCGGACAGTACACGATCCAGGAGGGGTACGCAGCCGCCAAGATGATGAAGGCCGGATTCCGCTCCAACGCGATCGACCCGAACGCACGCCACTGTATGGCCTCCGCGGTCGTCGGCTTCTTCCAGACTTTCGGTATCGATGAGCCGTCAGGCTGCTACGACGATATCGAAATTACGGATACGATCGTGACATGGGGCGCGAACATGGCGGAGATGCACCCGATTCTATGGGCCCGTGTTACCGACAGAAAGCTCTCCGACCCGGATCGCGTCAAAGTGGTCAACATCTCTACATACCGCCACAGATGTTCAGACCTCGCCGACATGGAGATAATCTTCCGACCCAATACGGACCTGGCGCTATGGAACTATCTCGCGCATGAAATCGTATACAACCACCCGGAAGTGATCGATTGGGATTTTGTCAAAAAGCACACGATTTTCGCTACGGGATTCGTAGAGACCGGATACGGCATGAGAATGCCGGATGAGGCAAGAAAACTCGGATACTCCGACAAAGAGCTCGAGACAATCCGCAAAGAGAAGAGCAAAGTAGTCTCCGAAAGAGAGGCACCCGGACTCGCTCCGCTAGGCTACAAAGCCGGCGACGTCATGGAGATGAAGCACAGAGGCCACGCTCTCGGACACTGGGAGATCAGCTTCGAAGAGTTCAAGAAGGGACTTGAACCGTACACTCTCGACTATGTGGCGAAAATCGCGAAAGGCGATCCTGACGAGAGTCTGGAGAGTTTCAAGAAAAAACTCGAGACCCTGCGCGACCTCTATATAGACAAGAGCCGCAAAATGGTCAGCTTCTGGACGATGGGTATGAACCAGCACACAAGAGGAAGCTGGGTAAACGAGCAGTCCTATATGGTTCACTTCCTTCTCGGCAAGCAGGCAAAACCGGGCAGCGGCGCATTCTCTCTGACAGGCCAGCCCTCGGCATGCGGTACGGCCCGCGAAGTCGGAACCTTCACACACCGTCTGCCGGCCGACATGCTTGTCAAAATCCCCAAGCACAGAAAGATTGCAGAGAAGATCTGGAAGCTGCCTGAAGGTACGATCAACCCGGTAGGGTATCAGCACATCATGAATATCCATCGACAGATCGAGAGCGGAAAGATCAAATTCGCATGGGTCAACGTCTGTAACCCATATCACGACTCAGCCAATGCGAACCACTGGATCAAAGCGGCAAGAAAGATGGACTGCTTCATAGTAACATCCGACGGCTACCCCGGAATTTCGGCGAAAGTTTCAGACCTCGTTCTTCCTTCGGCGATGATCTACGAGAAGTGGGGAGCCTACGGAAACGCCGAGCGACGCACACAACACTGGAGACAGCAGGTCGTTCCGGTAGGCGAAGCGATGAGCGATACATGGCAGTGGGTAGAGCTCTCCAAGCGCTTTACGGTCAAAGATCTCTGGGGAGAGTGGACCGTAAAAGGGGGCAAAAAGCTTCCCAACGTCATCGAAAAAGCGAAAGCGATGGGTTACGACGAAGATACGACAATGTTCGAGATCCTCTTCGCCAACGACTGGTACAGAAGCTTCAGTGCCGACGATCCGATCAGTATCGGTTTCGACAATACCGACGTTTTGGGTGACCACCGCAACGTGATCGGCTCCGACGGAAAGCCGTGGAAAGGGTATGGATTCTTCATCCAGAAAGCGCTCTGGGAGGAGTACAGGAAGTTCGGTGCGGGACACGGACACGATCTGGCCGACTTCGATACCTACCACAGGGTACGCGGTCTCAGATGGCCGGTCGTAGACGGAAAAGATACTCCGTGGCGATTCAACGTCAAGTACGATCCGTATGCGCGCAAATATGCTAAGCCGGGCGAACAGTTCGCATTCTACGGCCCCGCACTCAAGAAGATCAAGCGCGGAAATCTCAAAAAGATCGATCCGAGCCTCGGAAAGATAGCTCTGCCGAACAAGGCGAAGATCTTCTTCAGGCCCTACATGGATCCGACAGAGATCCCCGACAACGATTACGATACATGGCTCTGTACGGGTCGCGTTATCGAACACTGGCACAGCGGTACGATGACGATGCGTGTTCCCGAGCTCTACAGGGCGATGCCCGAGGCACTCTGCTACATGAACCCCAAAGATGCGAAAGCGAAGGGGCTCAAAGACGGCGACCTGGTATGGATAGAGAGCCGCCGCGGAAAAGTGAAGGCCCACATAGATACACGGGGCAGAAACAGGCCTCCGAGAGGACTCGTTTTCGTTCCGTGGTTCGATGAGCGCGTATTCATCAACAAAGTCTGCCTCGACCACACATGTCCGATGTCGAAACAGACAGACTACAAAAAGTGTGCGGTCAAGATCTACAAAGCGTAGAGAGAGACCGTAGAAAAAATTTAAAAGCAAAGGTGGATTGAGTCTTTGAACACTCAAAATCCGAAGAGAGATACCAAGCCCAAAATCACCGAGAGGCGGCGCTTCCTGACCATAATGGCCCAGAGCGTCGGACTCTCCGCACTCGGCGGTCTGATCTGGACCGGGTATGTGGAGGAGGCGAAAGCCTCGCCGCTGATGCTGCGTCCGCCGGGCGCTGTGCCGGAGAGAGACTTCCTGCGCATGTGCATCAAGTGCGGCCAGTGTGCGGAGGCGTGTCCATACGACACGCTTCTCATAGCGAAACCCGGTGACGGACGCCCGATGGGTACTCCCTACTTCATTCCGAGGGAGATCCCATGCTACATGTGCACCGATATACCGTGTGTTCCCGTCTGCCCGACCGATGCACTCGACCAGAAATCGGTATCGAGTCTAAAGGACGGCAAAGAGGTTCTCGACATAAACAAGGCGAGGATGGGGCTGGCTATTATCGATACCGAATCGTGCATCGCATACTGGGGAATCCAGTGTGATGCCTGCTATCGCGCCTGCCCTATTCTGGGCGACGCGATATCCATAGAATATATTCGCAACGAGCGTACCGGCAAACACGCCAAGCTGGTTCCGGTCGTCCATGCGGACCACTGTACCGGATGCGGCCTCTGTGAGCACGCGTGCGTTACCGAGAAGGCGGCCATCTTCGTCCTGCCCAGAGATGTGGCTATGGGCAAGCCGGGAGACTACTACGTAAAAGGGTGGAGCGAAAAGGATCAGGAGCGTATCAAGGAGCGCGACATAAACAGTCTGCAGACAAAGACGAAACGTAGCGAAAAGAGCCCGCAGGACTACCTGAATCTGGATGAGGGGCTGTTCGATGAGTAGAATATATAAAATGCGGTATCTGCTGCTGCGACGTTTTACTCAGATCGGACTCCTTTTCCTATACTTTTCGGCCAATGCATACGGCTGGAAGATCCTGACGGGTACACTGAGCTCTTCGACGCTCTTTCAGACCGTACCGCTCGCGGATCCGTTCGCGATACTGCAGATGCTCTCTGCCGGTGCCGTTATGGGTATGGACGTCTTCATAGGCGCAGCCATTATAATACTCTTCTACGGCATAATCGGAGGAAGGGCGTTCTGCAGCTGGGTCTGCCCCGTAAACATGGTGACCGACCTCGCAAACTGGCTGAGACGAAAACTTCTGCTCGACAAAGCGGAGAGAAAAGTTTGGGTCAGCCGCAACGCAAGGTATTGGGTGCTGGTTCTCTCGCTGATAGTCTCTGCGATAACAGGCCTGGCGGCATTCGAGCTCGTCAGCCCCATCACTATCTTCAACAGGGGAGTAATCTTCGGAATGGGGATGACGGGCGGCGTGCTCTTTGCGATCTTTCTGTTCGATCTGTTTGGAGTGAAAAACGGCTGGTGCGGACATATCTGCCCGCTTGGGGGCGTATACTCCCTGATAGGCCGTTTCAGCCTTATAAGAGTGCGCCACAACGAGCCGAACTGCACTCTCTGCATGAAGTGCAAAGAGGTCTGCCCGGAGAGCGAAGTGCTCTTCATGATCGGCAAAAAGAGTACGACGGTAAATATGGGAGAATGTGTCAACTGCGCACGCTGTATCGAAGTGTGCGACGATGACGCACTCGGGTTTAGTATAAGAGATTTTGCAACAAGTAAAGCCAAAGGAGAAAACCGATGAAAAAGATGATTCTAATGGCACTTTCGGCTGCATTGGTACTGGGCATAAGCGCCTGCGCCAACAAAACCGCGGAGAGTGCCGTACAGATGGATGAGCAGGAGCTCAATTCCAAAAATGCACCGATAGTAACGGAGGAGGAGCTCGGACTTCGTAGAGAGAACCTCTATACTGAGCAGACGACCGCTCCGGTAAGAGCCGAGTACACATCCGCCGCTCCCGGAAGCGCGAAACGCTTCGAGCGATCGTATGAGAACGCGCCTCCGCTGATTCCGCACAGCGTTGACGGACTTCTTCCGATCAAAAAAGGGAACAACGCCTGCCTCGGGTGCCATATGCCGGATGTCGCCAAAAGCGTAGGTGCCACACCTATTCCGAAAACGCACTTCATGGACTTCAGAACGCAGAAGATGCTCGACCATCTGGCGGAGCAGCGCTTCAACTGCTCTCAGTGCCACGTTCCGCAGGCAAACGTACCTACACTTGTAAAAAATACGTTTGAGCCCGACTTCAGAAGAGCGGACGAGAAGAGCAAATCGAATCTGATCGACGTTCTCAACGAAGGTGTCAAGTAAGATGGTAGACGAAGGGAGAAGAGGCATATTCGCCTCTCTCTCCTCGGCGCTGAAAGGGGAGAAGAGAGAGTCGCAACCCCACATCGTAAGGCCGCCCTACAACAGCGATCCCGATCTTTTTCACAGACTCTGTCCCGAGTGTGCCGACAAACCGTGCGCCGGAGTGTGTGAAGAGGAGATAATAGAGATCGATGAAGAGGGCACTCCCGTGCTATCTTTTTCTAAGAGGGGGTGCACATTCTGTGATGCCTGCCTCGATGCCTGTGAACCGGGAGTTTTAAGCGATAAAACGTTAAACTCCATAAACGCCGTAGTGGAGATAGACGTTTTGAAATGTATGGCGTGGCACCAAAGTATCTGCAGCAGCTGCAAAGATCCCTGCCTGGAGGATGCAATCGCTTTTTTGGGCCTCTTCAGGCCACAGATCGTATCCGACAGATGCACGGGGTGCGGATGGTGCATCCATGTCTGCCCGTCCGATGCCATAAACGTCGTGTCGAGCTGAAAGGATTGGAAGGATGAAGAGTTTTTTTCTGCTGTTCGCCGCTTTCGCAGCCCTGTTTGCGGGGCCTGTAGTCGTTAAACCGCACGCCTACATCGAAACGGAAGGCAACGTAATCGAAATAGTTGTAAAGGGCTCTACCCTCTACGCGGCGACCGATGCCGGAAAGATGGAGGTCTACGACTGGAAGAGCCGAAAAATGCTATACAAAGTAGAGTTCGGCAAAATCCACGACTTCATGGGGGACGAGATAAACCCGAAGGTTTTCGGGGTAGATGTTGACAGAAGCGGCAAGCGGGTTCTTATGCTGGTCCAGGACGAGGATGGTGAGAGAACCCTATATATTCGCCAAGACGGCAAGATGGAGCGGCTGCTGGACAAAAAGGCCCATATAACGATGAGGGAGGTCAGGTTCGTAGATGACGACCACCTGCTGATCGCGACGATGAGCGACGAACTTATCCTGTTCGAGATCCCTACAAAAAAGGAGCTCTACAGAAACAAACTGAGCCTCTCGGTCTTTTCCGACTTTCAGCTCAACGAAGAGCATACCAGAGTTGCGAGTACGTGCGAGTCCGGCGTCGTATACATCGTAGATGTGAAGAGCGGAAATCTTATAAAAAGACTCGAAGGCGGCAACAAAGACGAGGTTTTCAAAGTCGATTACAAAAACAGGACCGTACTGGCCTGCGGAAAAGATAAAAAAGCTGTCCTCTACAGCGTCCCGTCGGGCAGAATGACTATATACGAAACCGACTTTCTCGTCTATGCCGGAGCGCTCAACAAAGATGCGTCTTTGAGCGCATTCAGTCTGAACGAACAGAACGACATCGGGGTTTTCGACAACTCCACGAAGGAGATGAAGTACAAACTGGTAGGACAGGGTTCCACCCTCAACACCATCATCTTCATAAACGACAACGAGCTCATAAGCTCGAGCGACAACAACAAAATCTTAATCTGGAGGATTCCATGAACATATCGAGTATCGTAGTACAGGTAAGAAGCGAGTATGTGGACGAAGTGGTAGAAAAGTTAAAAGAGGCCGACTTCTGCGACTACCACTTCCACGACAAATCGATCGGAAAGATCATAGTCACCGTAGAGGGTGAAGATGTGGGAGAAGAGATAAAAAAGGTCAAGATGATACAGGCGGTACCTCACGTTATCGCCGCCGACATGATGATGGCCTACAGCGAAGAGGAGCTCGAAAAGGAGCGCTCCAAGCTCGAAACGGGCCCAAACGTCCCGGAGATGCTCAACGACGACTCGATAAGGGCGGAAGATATCGTCTATCACGGCGACCTCAAAAAGATGAGTTTCTGATCCGCTTTAAGCCGATCTCTAAGAGTTGCGCATAAGTTGCAAAAACTCCGCCTCGCATAGAGGTCTGCTGTACAGATAGCCCTGGTAAAGAATAGACGAGTCGAGCTCTTTTAGCCTCTCTCTCTGCTCCCTCGTCTCTACCCCTTCGGCTATGACTGCATAACCGAACTGTCTCGCGATATCCAAAATCGCTTTTACGAGTGCGATATCGTCCTCATCTTTGAGAATATCCCTTATGAACGATTTGTCTATCTTGATGGTCTCGAACCGGTATCTCTTCAGATAGGACAACGAGGAGTAGCCTGTCCCGAAATCGTCTATCATGAACTCGATACCCCTGGCCTTGAAACGCCCTATCAGCTCTTTCGCCCGCTCGCTATCTTCGATGAGCACACTCTCCGTGATCTCGAATCTAATCTTAGACGGATCGGCTCCGTTTCTGTCGACAATCTCCGAAACACGTTCGAAAAAGCCGTTGTATCGCAGCTGTTTCGCACTTATGTTGAGACTTATGTAAGAGGGTATGTTCTCCTGTTGCGACTCCCACCTTTTGAGGCTCCGGCACACACTCTCTATAACCCATACCCCGATCTGATGTATGAGCTGCGACTCCTCGGCGACCGGAATCAACTCCGAAGGCATTATCGTCATACCGCTCGGATGCTCCCACCTCAGAAGCGCTTCGGCCCCGACTATCTCGTTGGACGATACCGATACGATAGGCTGGAAATAGAGCTTCAGCTCGTCCCTGTCTATCGCGTGTCTGAGCTCCTTCTCCATACGGATACTCTTTTTTAGCTGCTCGTCCATGAAATCTTCATAGAAACTGGTAACCCCCCTGCCCAGCTTCTTGGCATGGTACATCGCGATATCGGCACACCTGAGCACCTCATCGAGCGATTCGCCCCTTTTTCCGATCATCACCGCACCGATGCTGGTAGAGACATGGAGCCTATGCTTTCCTATTTCGAACTGCTCGGCAAGGGCTTTGTGAATCTTCTGGCCGACCAGAAGAGTGTGGTTGACACTCTCTGTAAGATCTTCGCTGATCATCGGAAGGAAAATAATAAACTCGTCACCGCCGAGACGGCAGACCGTGTCACTTTTGCGCAAGACCCTAAGAAGCCTTCTGGCACTCTCTTTGAGCAGTTCGTCGCCCACATTGTGGCCGTAGGTGTCGTTTATATGTTTGAAACGGTCCAGATCGAGGAAAAGGAGTGCCGAGTAGTGCCCCTTTCTACCGGCCTGAGCTATCTGTGAATCGAACCTGTCACCAAGGAGCTTTCTGTTCGGAAGGGAGGTCAGTGAGTCGTGGTAGGCCAGAAACTCCGCCTTTTCGAACGCCTCGTGCTCCTGCGTCTTGTCCTCTACCGCCCCTATCGCGCCCTCGAGGTTTCCATCCGAATCGAACATCGGAGCTATCGTGGCACTCACCCAGATCTGCCTGCCGCTCAACATGCTTGTATAGGGGCCTTCGTACCTGAGTGTACGCTTTTCAAGCAGAACCTCTTTCAGGATCTCCAGCAGCTTTTTGTCTCTCATGCCGTGCAGATGCAAACCTATAATCTGCTCTTTGGTGACGCCAAGCAGGTCAGTGAAGGCGCGGTTGCAATCGACTATCTTCAACCCCCTGTCATAACTGAATATCCCGGCCGGGGTCTGCTCCAGAACCATCCTCATTCTCTTTTGAAGCTGCGCCAACTCCGAATGCTGCCTCATCCCCTTCTGCATGACGGATCCGATCTGCCTGATGCTCATAAGCAGCAGTGCACCATAGAGCAAAACGGCTACGGATAGACCGATATGCAAAAGATCGCCCTCCACAAGAACTCTAAAAGAGAGCGGAGCCAGCAGAAGATAGACGTATATCTCCGCTACAGGCCTGTCTATTGCGAAATTTACCGCACTCGCCGATGCGAGAAGGAGTATGAAAAATATCAGGAGCATCTGGTAGAGCGTATCGCTCTGCGGAAAGAAGAAGAGTGCCGCGAAACTCCACAGCAGTGCCATAAGAAACGCCTCTTTCCGGAAAGAGGCATAACCCTCATCGAGGGGCTCGAGCAGGTTTCGGCAACCCTTTCGAACCTTCAGCAGTCGCAGCAGGCTCAAAGCGGCCACACAGATATACCACCCGCCTATAAGAAATGGGTTCGTAAAGGGGAGATAGAGCACGAAAATCACCGTCGCCAGTACCACTACGGCGCTCATCGTAACCGGGGCTTTTCTACAGAGCATCTCCAGCAGGTGCTCACGCAAAAAGAGGTGCAGAATCTGCTCCTGCGGCATCACCCTGTTCCAAACACTCCGTACACTCTCCCTAAATCGCTCAAACATTACACTCCTATCACTCCGCCAGCGGCTCTTTGCACCCTTCGCGCCCCCTCATGCTCTCCATTATATGGCGGGCTATCGCATACCCGTGGTTTAGCCCCAGGGCTATGGAGCCGCCGGACTCCTGTGTTATGTCGCCCGCCACATAAAGGCCGGGAACATCCGTCATATAGTTTTCGTCATGCACGGGCCTTCCATCCTCCACGCGGATACCGGAACCCTGCAAAAAGGCGCTCGGTGTCGTCCCGCCTATCGCATAGATCACACGGTCGAAAGTCTCGGGTTCCCTCTCGGCAAAGATCACCCTGACCCTGCCGCCGTCATCTTCGAGGGCTTCGATATTCACTCCGAGATAGGGCTTGACCTCACCGTGGGCGATAGCGTTCGCTATAGCGCTCTGATTGGTGGGGTTGGCACGCCTGAAGGTTTCGCGCCTGTAGCAGATCGTCACGTCGTTCTTCTCCGCCAGGTCCACCGCATACTCCACGGCCGAATCGCCGCCGCCCACGACCAGTATCTTCTCACCCTCGCCGCATTCGTCGAGAGTGTAGTTGACCCTCTTTTTTATCGACGGGGGTATCTTGTAGTCGGGTTTGTTCGGCTTTCCCATGCGGCCTATCGTCACCACCACATAGCGCGCCTTTACGCTTCCTCCGGGTATCATCACATCGAATATATCGCCGTTTTTGACGATTTTTTGAACCTCGGTGTGTGTACGGAGCTCGACCGAGTGGTGCGCTATGATCTCATCGAAAAAGTCCAGAGTGCTCTCTTTGGTTCCGTCGACGAAGTAGATGTTGCCGTCGAGCTCCACCTTCTGGCCCTTCCAATCCTTGTCCACCCGCTTGTTGTCCTTGTAATATTTCCGTATCGTGGCGTTGTGGTTCTGATCTTTCTCCAAAAGAACGATATCGCGGACTCCGAGTATATAGCTCTCCACAGCCGTGGCGATTCCCGCCGGACCCGCACCTACGATTACCAGATTGTGTATCTTCTCCATCTCGATCTCCGTTTGAAATATTTGTATCGATTATACTAAAAGCGGCAGGAAAAAGAAAATCAGAGCTCCACTACCGTCGCCCCGAAGCCCCCCATATGCTGCGGCGCATCGTGGAAAGATTTCACACTCGGGTGCCCTTTTAGAAACGTCCTTACCGCGTGGGCCAGCTTCCCGGTGCCTATACCGTGATATATCAGAACCTCGTCGAAGCCCGCGAGGAGGGCGTCGGAGATGAAGCTGTCGAGCCTCTCTATCGCCTCCTCGGCCCTCAGCCCGTGAAGATCGAGCTTGACTCCGGCCGTCGCTACGCTCCTCTCGAGCGACACACTGCTCTTCGGTTTCGGGGCCGGCGGCGGGTTGCCCGATCTCTTCAGCTCCGCGACCGGAACGCGCAGTTTTATCCCTTCCGCGTCGATAGTCGCCTCACGACCCCTGATAGAGATGATCACCCCCCTGCTCTTTCGGTACTTCACCCTGTCGCCTATCTCGAACCTCTCCACCCTCTTTTTCGGCTCGATCTTCGCCCTCTGCACACTCTTGTGCGCACGGTTGAGCTGACGGTGGATCGCCCTCTCGTCCTTGAGCTTCAGCGCCTCCCTGGCCTCCCTCACCGCCTCTTCGTATATCTTCTCGAGCTCGCGCTTCTTCGCCCTCAGTTCCGACTCCATCGAGTCGTTCAACTCTCTGTAACGCTCTTTTTGGCGCTCGAGCTCCCCTATCTTTCGCTCCAGCTCCTCTCTCTTTTTGCGCAGCTCCCTCTCCAGGGTGCTCGAGCGCTCTATAAGTTCGTTGAGCCTCTCTTTATCCTCTCCATACTCTACCTTCGCCAGCTTCACTATATTTTTCGGCACCCCGTACCTCTCGGCCGTCTCGAAAGCGTAACTCTTTCCGATGATACCCTGCAAAAAGGTGTAGGTAGGCACCCTGTTCTTCTCGTCGTAAACGGCGGCGGCGAGCTCCACACGCTCATCGCCGGCCATCATCGCCGCGAGCCGTTTATGGTGGGTCGTAACCACTATCTTGATCCTGCGCCTTATCAGCTCCTCTATCATCACCTTGAAGAGGCTGGCCGCTTCGTCGCTGTCGGTTCCTAGCTCTATCTCGTCGACCCCTACAAGCACGTCGTTTTGGCCGAAAAGGCGTGAAAACTGGCGCATACGGCCGGCAAAGGTCGATATGTCGTTTTTTACGCTCTGCGGATCCTCTATTATCGCCTCGATCCGGCGGAAACCGCCTATTCTGCTCCTGTGGCGGTCGCACCTCATCGGAAGCAGATGCTTCGCCAGCCAGGCCGATGCGAGGATAGACTTTAGAAGCATCGTCTTTCCACCGGCGTTGACGCCGGTGATCATCAGAACCGGTTTGTCGAAATCTATGCTCACCGGCTTCGGATGAGAGAGCGCGGGGTGGACGAAATCTTTGAGGATTATCGAATCGGAGCGGTCGGGGAGCATAAAGACCAGATCCTCCATGCGGGCCATCTCGACCCTAGCCTGGTAGTGGTCGAAGCGGTCGAAGGCTCGGTCTATAAAGCGGAAAAACTTCACCCATCCGGCCATTACGGCCCCCGTCTTTTTCGCTATTTCATAATAGAGCTCTTCGAGCCTGCCGGCGATACCGGACTCCTTCTCCTTTAGTTTATGGACCGCCTCCGGCAGCACATAGAAATAGCCCGCCGATGTCCGGCCGATTATGCTCCCCTTCAGGACATGGCTGAAGCCGCCCCTTAGAAGCAGGGCCTCCTCATCGTTGATGTAGTGGACCTGTCTGTCGACCAGATATGGAGCGATCTTCGAGCCGCCGAGCAGTCTCGTAAGAGTCTGCCTTATCGCCTCCTTGTTCTGCTTCAGGGCGCTGTTTAGCGATGCCAGGCGCTCGTCTACACTCTCAAGAAGGTTCCCTTTCTCGTCGAACATCGCCTCTATAGCGGCTATTTCGTCGGGAATCTCGATACTCTCCAGCCACTCTCCAACCTCCCCCTCGATCTTGAGGCTTTTGAGGTAGATGAAGTATCGTACTATCTTGACCGCCTCGAAAATCTCCTTCAGCGCGGGCACCCCCTGTTTGCTCAGACGCATCCAGAGGTCGTCGAGCCTCCCCACCTTAGGCGGCGCCTTGAACTCGACACTTTCGAGAGCCTTCACAAACCTGTAGTGCAGACCCCTATCGCCCTCCATATAGAGCGGTTTCGGCCTTGCGAAGAGCTCCCTCAGGCGCCCCACATACTCATCGAGGTCAAGCTGCTTGACGATCTTCGACTCATCCGCTCTCTTCTGCGAAAGCTCCCGCTCCACTACTTCAGCCCCCTGATCTGGTATGTAATGTCGCCCGCCCCGAACGCCACCACGAGCCCGTCGTCGAAACTTCTGATCGCATCGCCGTGCCTGTCGACGACCTTTACGCTCCCCTCCTCTCTCGTTACGCGCTCGGCCATGATCGGGTCGTAACCGCCGAACGCTCCGCGCAGATCGATAGGAATCTCCACTTCGCCGGCGGCCCATATGGGGAGAATAACCAGTTCGTCCACACCCTCGAAGGAGTCGACGAATCCCTGCAGGTTATCGATCGTACGGCTATATTTATGCGGCTGCCAGATAGCCCTGATTTTTGAAAAACCGAGCATATCTGCATAGGTTTCGAGGGCCATCATCGTCGCTTTTATCTCGGTCGGATGGTGCCCGTAGTCGTCTATCACGACAAATCCCGGCCTCTTCTCTATTATGTCGAAGCGCTTCTTTATTCCCCTGTAGTTTCTAAGGTTCTCCCTTGTCTCCTCGATATCGATGCCGGCACTCGATGCCGCAAGTATCGCGAGGGAGGCGTCAAGCGCTATATGCTCCCCGATTCCGAAGACTTCGAAGCGGCCCATATCGGCCAGCCTGAAACTGGTAAACGGCTCGCCGTCCACGAGCCTGTACTCGACCTCACCGATCTGACGGCTCGGGTAGAGCCTGACCGCATCGAGCTCGAGCTTAGACAAAAATGGGTCTTCACCGTTTACCACTCTTATCTCGGCCAGGCGCAGAAACTCTTCGTAGGCCGCATGGAAGCGCTCGAGATCGTAGTCGTAATACTCCATATGCTCCGGCTCCACATTTGTAACGACAGCCAGATACGGGTTGCAGTTCAGGAAGCTCGCATCGCTCTCGTCCGCTTCGAAGACCACCTCCTCGCTCTCACGGGTGCGGACGTTGGAGCTGAAAGCCTTCGAGATGGCGCCTATGACGGCGTTGCTCCGCGGCATCAGCTCCGCCAGCATCGCCGAAGTGGTGCTCTTGCCGTGCGCCCCGCCCACCGCGTAGACCCTCTTGTCGCGAAGGATGAACTTCAGCGCCTCTTTCCTCGCATAGAGAGGCAGACCCATCTCTTTTGCGCGGATATACTCCGGGTTGTTCTTTCTTACCGCCGCGGAGTGTATGACCATATCGGCACCCTCCACCGCGTCGCCGTGGTGCGGAATCGTTATCTTCGCCCCGAATTTCAGCGCCAGTTCGTCGGTAATTTCACTCTGGCGCAGATCCGACCCGCTGACCGTATGGCCCTCCCCGGCCATGAATTTGGCGAGGGCCGATATGCCTATGCCTCCTATACCTATGAAATGGATTCTCACTTCTTCAGCGTCTCCAGCTCTTTGAGCGCCTCTTCAAGCACTCCCGCCTTCTCTTTCATGAACCCATCCACCGAAGGTTTGAAGTTCGTAAGAAAGAAGCCGTACTTTTCACTCTCGTTCGGGTTTTCCACATCCACCAGCTCATCTATGAAGTCGTCGAAAGGCATCTTCGAAGCGGCGGCGGCGATATGGGGCATCATCGCTTCGCTTATAGTCTCGTCGCCGGCGGTGTGGTGGATGATGAGAAATATCTCTTTGGCCCCCTTGAAGTCGTTTTCGCTGTAGCGCTCTATGCCGTGCTCGTATATCCCCCTGACCGTGAATAGATCGCTTCGATCCGACAGGTCGAAGAGGGAGTTGGCCGCCAGCTTGTCGGCAAGGCGGTCGAAAACGGTCTGGAGTAT
The DNA here is from genome assembly GCA_027081015.1 of Campylobacterales bacterium. GTDB lineage: Bacteria > Campylobacterota > Campylobacteria > Campylobacterales > Hydrogenimonadaceae > Hydrogenimonas. The sequence goes on from JALWMA010000067.1 coordinate 46,385, forward strand.
CTCGGTGTATATTCGATTCAGCCTCTCCGCCGGCAGGTCCAGCATAACCGCTGTATCGAGAACCTCGTACATTCCGGCCACATCTTTCGCTTTTACGGCCGCCTCTTCCCGCTGCCCCAGATCGAGCATGAACTGCGGGTTGTTTTTCAGATCTTCGAATTCACTCTTTTGCATTTTTGTTCCTGTTGTATAGTTTATAGTTTCATTTATGTTATACGGATTCCGGGCAAAGCCCGCAATCCGGCAGGGCCTGGCCGGCCCTACAACCCCCTAAAGCTTCGAAATCCAAGATTTCGAGACGGCGTTTAGCTCACCAAACGCCGGTATGTTATACGGACTCCGGGCAAAGCCCGCAATCCGGCAGGGCCTGGCCGGCCCTACAACCCCCTAAAGCTTCGAAATCCAAGATTTCGAGACGGCGTTACGCCTCCATATCTTCGAGAGAGGCCTTTATCCGCTTCAGGGCCTCTATCGTTCCGGGGGCCTCTTCGACCAGCGCTATCCTTACGTACCCCTGGCCCGCACCTTCGCGCCCCAGAAAGCTTCCGGGCAGCACCTTGACATTGTAGCGCGCATAGAGTCTCTTTGTAAACTCCAGTTCGTCGCCCACTTCGAGCCATATGTAAAAGGTGGCTTCGGGGACCTCTATACCGAGTATCTCCTTCGCGATCCCGAAGTTCTCCCTATACTTTTCGCGAAAACCGATCACATGCTCCTCGTCGCTCCATGCGGCGGCCGCGGCGGCCTGAAGCGGCAGCGGAGAGGCGCACCCCACATATGTGCGGTAGCGCATGTATCGTCTCAAAATCTCGTCGTCGCCGGCTATGAAACCGCTTCTCAGCCCCGGGGCACTCGAACGCTTGGAGACCGAGTTTATCGCAAGTACGTTTCTGAAACCGGGGTTGTCCGCCTCTATGGAGGCCTGAAGTATCGACGGCGGCGGCTCGGAGGTGTATATCTCGCTGTAACACTCGTCGTTCAGGAGCACGAAGTCGTGCTTCAGAGCCAGCCTCACCCACTCCTTCATACCCTCTTTGTCCATAACCGAAGCGGTCGGATTGTTCGGAAAGTTAAGAATCACAAGGTCGCAGTCCGCAAGCTCGCTCTCGTCGACTTTCGGCAAAAAGCCGCTCTCTTTGAGCAGATCCAGATGCAGCACCGTCGCCCCCGAAGCTACGGCCGCACCCTCGTATATCTGGTAAAAGGGGTTCGTGAAGGCCATCTTAGGATCATCTTTTTCGGCAAGCAGAAACTGGGGAAAGTTGAAAAGAAGCTCCCTCGTTCCGAATGTCGGAATTATCTGCGAATCGTCCAGCTCTATATGAAAGCGCCTCTTTA
>JALWMA010000068.1:0-11764 GCA_027081015.1 Campylobacterales bacterium
GTCGCCGGGCTCTTTGTCGCCCTCCTCCTCGTCGAGCCAGAGCAGACCCGCATCCGAAAGCAGATTGGTAAGTATGGCGCTGCTGCCGCTCCTTTTGCCTTCGAAATCGCAGATATACTCCCCGTCTTTAAGCCTCAGGTTGCACGCCGCGAACTCGACTTTCCCTTTCGCCCTTTTCCTGTAGCCCTCTGCGATACGGGCGTTTACGACCGGAATGGTGAACTCCCTGCCCGTCATCCTGTAGAGGATCGGCAGAACGTAGAGCATAAAGGTAACGGTGGACGAGTATGCGAAGCCCGGCAGAGCGACTATGAACCTGTTGCCTTTCTGCGCCACCATCACATGCTGCCCCGGCTTTATGCGGACACCCTTGAAGAGCACACTGCATCCGAGTTCGTCGCGGATCACATCTTTGACGAAGTCGTAGTCTCCGACACTCACGCCGCCCGTGGTGACTACAATGTCCGCACTCTCGAGCGCCCGCCTCATAGCCGCGGTGATGGCGGACCTATCGTCATGAACGCTTCCGAGCTGTACCGGCTCGCCGCCGTGCATTGAGACGAGCGCCTCGAGAGTGTAGTTGTTGGAGCTGCGTATCTGCGCCGGATTGTCGCTGCACTCACCGAGCTCGAGAACCTCGCTTCCGGTCGCCAAAACAGCCACTTTAGGCTTCTGATAGACAAGAGGAGAGACGATATTCAGACTCGCCATTACGCCGCTCTGGGCGAAACCTATCCTGCTCCCCCTGCCGATCAGAACCTCATCCTTCCTGAAGTTTTCACCCACGGGTCTTACCGCAAAGCCTGTAGGAACCGGCTCCTCTATCAGGACGGTTTCGCCCTCTACCGTCACATTCTCTATGGGTATGAGCGTATCGGCCCCTTCGGGCATCAAGGCACCGGTGAAGGTCTTTATCGCGCTCCCGGGAACGACCTTCAGCCCTTCTGTATCGCGGCCGGCCGGATTGATCTGAACGATCTTCAGGCGCCCGAGCTCCTGGTCGCTGCCTACAATCGCATATCCGTCCATCGCCGATGTGGGATATTTCGGAGAGTTCTCTTCGGCGATGATATCTTCGGCCAGTATCCGCCCGAGCGCATCGGGAAGGGGAAGCTTCTGCACCCCTACCGTCCCTATCTCTGCCGACTCGAGCAGTTTCACCGACTCTTCGAACGAGATGAACCCCATCTTCACCCCTTCGCCAGCAGGCCGCTTCCGGCCATGGGAGTGGAGCGCTCGGCGGCATATATCCTCTTTCCGCCGATCACGTCGTACTTCCAGATCGGGGCGTTGGCTTTGAAGTCCTCCACGAAGGCGTCGAGCATCTCGAGCGCCAGGCGACGCTTGGGGCTGAAGATCGCACAGGCAAACGACGAGGTGTGCACGGGGACATCCCCCTCGCTGTGCGCCATCGCCAGAAGCGCCCCCTTTTCGGCGAGCCTCTCTCTCCACCCTTCGAACCACTTGTCAAGAAGCGGACGGTAGATATCGAAACTGAGAGCCTCTATGCCCCCCTCTTCACGCACTGTGCCGACAAATGAGACCATCGCGCCGTAGTTTCCGTTGCGTTCGGCACCGTACCATCTGCTCAAAAGAGCCTCCACCTCTATCGGTCCTCTGTATATCAGAACCATTCCTACCCGCCGCATACAGGCGGAAGCAGGCTCACCCTGTCGCCCGATTTTAGCTTTACGTCGAGAGTCTCGACCATCTTGTCGTTCACGGCCACGGCAGACTGCTCCAGCCACCGGGCCACCTCCGGATCTCTTCTGAGAATTTCGGCCACGTCGGCCAGGGTCGAGGCGTCCACTTCGACGGGACTCTTTCCGATGGGTCCCAGAAATTCGACTTTCACCATCGCTCTCTCCTTCCGTTTTTGCAAGATTATATCACACAGGGTATAATGCGCCCATGATTTTCGGAAAAATCGAATACCTCAACCTGCTTCCGCTGCATATCTTTCTGAAGCGTCGACTTAAAAGCGCTTCGGAAAAGAGCGCATGGCAGAGACACGGCTCGGTCCCTTCGCAGATAAACCGGGCCTTTCTCTCGGGCAGAGTGGATGCGGCCGTAATCTCGAGCATAAAGAGCCGCAGGTGCAGATGCACCGATTTCGGCATCATAGCCGACGGCGAAGTCAGAAGCGTGCTTCTGCTTCCCGGGAAAGCAAAGAGCGACATAGAGTCTGACACCTCCAACATGCTGGCGAGAGTGCTCGGACTCGAAGGCGAAGTGCTTATAGGCGACAAGGCCCTGCACCACTACCACAACTATCCGAACAGGGGCATAGACCTGGCGAAACTCTGGAAAGAGAGAGAGGGCCTCCCCTTCGTATTCGCAAGGCTCTGCGCCCATCCGCGCCACTTTGCGCGCATAGAGCGGTTCTCCCGCGATTTTTTAAAAAACCCTCCAAAAATTCCGATATATATCCTCAGACGTCAGGCCCGGCTGCATGGTCTGTCCGAAGCTGAACTCAGAGCATACCTGAAACTTATATACTATAAAATGGAGTGGAGAGAGAAGATGGCCCTGAAACGATTTTTCCGCCTTGCCGCCAAAGAGCGCAAAAGCAAAGAGAGCATGTGACAAACTAACGGCATGAGGCTTTTTATATATCTTTTTGTTATCACGGCACTCGCTTGTGCGAATGCGGTTTCATCCGACCCGATAAAGCCTCTTCCCATTGCCGTAGAGTACGATCGGAAAAAGGCTGAGCTCGGCAGAGCCCTCTTTATGGATCCCAACCTCTCCGCAGACAGAAGCGTGGCGTGTGTCAGCTGCCACAGCTTCGACCACGGAGGGGCCGACCCGAGGCCCGTATCTATCGGCTCACACGGCAACAAAGGTGTCGTAAACGCACCGACGGTATACAACAGCTACTTCAACTTCCGCCAGTTCTGGAACGGACGGGCGAAAGATCTGAAGGAGCAGGCGAAGGGCCCATTGCACAACCCGGCCGAAATGGGGATGGTGCCCGAAGAGATAGAGCGCTATCTGAGAGGGAGCGACTTCTATACCGAGGCTTTTCGAAAAATTTACGGCAGGGCGCCTACTCACGACGATGCACTCGACGCCATCGCCGAATTCGAGAAGGCCCTTATTACACCCAACTGCAAATTCGACCGCTTTTTACGAAAAGAGACGAAGCTCTCCAAACTCGAATATAGAGGCTACAAGCTCTTCAAAACGCTCGGCTGCGCCACATGCCACAACGGCATAAACGTCGGAGGGAACAGCTTCCAGAAGATGGGGCTCATTTTTCAATACCCCTGGAGGGAGGGACTGCCCGACCGCTACGACATCACCAACTCTCCGGCCGACAAGAACGTCTACAAGGTCCCGACCCTTAGAAATATCGAACTTACAGCACCATACTTCCACGACGGCAGCGTTAAGACACTCGAGCTTGCACTAAAGAAGATGGCCTACCACAATCTTGGTTTCGATCTAAGTGCGGAAGAGATCGAGGCGCTGGTAGCCTTTTTGAAGACCCTGACGGGAGAGACACCGCGGATTATCGGAGAGAGCAGATAGAGATGCGCCGGCTGATTCTCAAAACGACGGCCGCACTCATTGCGGCGCTTATAGGAATCGTGCTCATTATCTACCAGCAGAGCTACCTGAAGAGCAGCTTTCACGACACAGAAAAGATAGGCGACTCATTCAGGGCACTCCACACCGATTATATCGCTCTGCAGCGTATCGTACTGCAGGCGAGCTACTTCCCCTACTTCGACAACGACACCATTTTGAGCCAGATAGAGAAGATCAGGGAGAGGCTCGACGGGCTCTACAAAGAGCGGCGGCTGCAAAGAGCGGTCTACTCCGAAACGCGAAGCGAACTGCAGAGTGCAAAAAGAGACTTCGAAGGGCTGGCAAAAACGATATACGAGTTTCTTACCCTTAACGCATCCTTGAAAAACAGTACAGTATATCTGCCCACTCTCGCACTCAAGGCGTACGAGATCTTCGACATCCATAGCGAGCATGACCGTCAGGTAACAGTACTCCTTTCGAAGATCAACGAGACCCTCTTTCTTGCCAAGAATGCACTGGACAAATCGTTCCTGGAGGAGGTCAAAGAGTACAAAAAGGAGCTCGAAGAGCTCAAAAAAGAGGTTTCCGAAAACGACAAGAGGCGTCTTCTGCAGGCTTCGATCGGCCATCTGGATCTATTTTTGAAGATCTTCCCGAAATTTCGCGAAGATCTCGAAGAGATTCTCGACCTCAAATTCCAGAAAGAGCTCGAGAGCGCGATTGGCCTCTTCTCGGAGGAGTCGAAGATGGAGATGGGCCACATAAATACCCTTTCCGATCTCTTTTTGACCCTCTACCTGATCTCCATTCTGGTGGTGATCTACTTCATATTCCGCTCCGAAAAAGAGAATATCGAGCTAAAAAGGGTGCGCGACCAGCTTAGAAAGTCGCTCGTTACCGACCACCTGACCGGTCTTGAAAACAGGGAGGCATATGTCGTCAAAAAGAGGATGATGGCCCATCCCGCCCTGATACTCGTAAATATCGACAGGTTCAAGCATATCAACGAGTTCTACGGATCGAAAACCGGCGATGCCGTTCTGCAAAAGAGTGCGGAGATTCTGAAAGAGATAGTACCCAAATATCTAAAAGCACACATCTACCGGCTGGGAGGAGACGACTTCGGCATACTCTACGAGTTCAAGAGCAGGGAGAGGACCGAGAGCGTCATCCGCCAGATCCTGAAACACTTTCAGGAGAAGACGCTGGATATAGAGGGGATCTTGGTAGACATCTCGATCTCGATAGGCGCCAGCTACAACGACAAACTTTTAGAAACCGCCGACATGGCGTTGAAGATCGTAAAAAGCTCCAAGCGGCTCAGATATACCATATACGACCCGTCGATGGATCTGTCGAAGACGATCGCCAGAAACATACGCGCCCTCAAGCAGCTGAAGCAGGCCATAGCGAAGGGCGATATCATCCCCTATTTCCAGCCGATCATAGATCTCGGCGACGGCTCCTTGAACAAGTACGAGGCGCTTGCGAGGATGCGGACGCAGAGCGGAGAAATACTCGGGCCGGCCCACTTTCTCGATGCGGCGAAAGAGGCGAAACTGAGCGGGGAGATCACCGCCGCCATCCTGCGCCGAACCCTTAATATCGCCGAAAAGTGCAATATGACTTTTTCTGTGAACATCTCCGCCGGCGACATCATGAACATTTATGACCGAAACACGATCTTCGAACTGCTTGAAACCCACAGAGGCTGCTCCAGCCGGATCGTTTTCGAAATCGTGGAGAGCGAAGATATCAAAGATTACGATATTCTGGGCGAGTTCATAGGGCGCATCAGGGAGTTTGGATGCGAAATCGCGATAGACGATTTCGGAAGCGGCTACTCAAACTTCGAAAAGCTTCTTCAGCTTCAGGTAGATATACTTAAAATCGACGGCTCGCTGATAAAAGAGCTGGATACCAACGAACATGCCGCACTTGTAGTGCAGACGATAGTCGATTTCGCCAAAGCGGCCGGATTCAAGACCGTCGCCGAGTATGTCCACTCAAAAAATGTGCTCGATAAAGTGAGAAGCCTCGAAGTCGACTTCGCACAGGGCTTCTACCTGGGGAAGCCCTCGCCCATACTGCAGTGCGAACCGCAAAGAGACAACGACTAAAAAGGAGGGGCGTATGGAGCTCGACAAAAGATATGAACAGGCGTGTATGCAGATTCTGCGCAGCGACGACCTGGAGCTTTCGAAAGAGGTGGAAGAGGAGCTCTCCGTAGATAGATTTACGGCCGAATTCATCGAAGATGAAGAGGGTGCGCTCTACCTCAAGCTATACGGCACCAGACACTTTATGCTTACGCAGGTCGTTCCGCTTCTTAAAAATATCGGCCTCGATATCCACAGCGAAATATCCTACGTTATCGAGCATGAAGGGGCAGAGGTATTTGTAAGCCGCTACAAAATAGGCAACGAAAGCCTGGCCGAGATAAAGAGGGCGCAGAAAAACGTTCTGGGGCTGATAAAGATGATGCTCTGCAGCCCCGCCCTTCCGAACACTCCGCTCCTTCAAATGGTGCTTTTGGAGAATCTCTCGCCAAGGGAGCTGGAGCTTCTTTACGCACTTGTAGATTTCGAAAACCAGCTGGTCCTTTCATTCAACAAAGCCACGATAACCGATGTGCTGATAAGGTACCACGAAATAACAAGAAACCTGATAGATCTCTTCAACCTGAAGTTCGACCCCGCTCTGAAGAGCAGAAAAAGGAGGATGGCGCAGCTGGAGAAGAGGATCCTGCTAATGCTCCACCCGATAACCCATATTACCGAAGATATGGTCATAAGAACCATATTCGAAACGATCAGGGCAATGGTGCGCACCAACTACTTCAAAGGAAAAGATACGATCGCGTTCAAGACGATCACGGACGAGATGCAGAGCCGACTCAACGGTATTCAGCCGCATATAGAGGCCTTTGTGCACCACTACAGCTTCAGCGGGGTGCACATGAGGATGGGGAAGATCAGCCGCGGCGGAATCAGGTGGAGCGACCGCTTCGAAGATTTCCGCGTAGAGATCCGTTCACTGATGCTTACACAGGAGGGAAAGAACGCCATAATCGTACCGCGCGGCGCAAAAGGGGGATTCGTAATAAACGAGCCGAAGGAGAAGCTCGACAGGGAACGGTTCGCCTACTTCTACGAACTCTACATAGACGCGCTTCTGGATCTTGTGGACAACATAGAAGAGAACGAAGTGGTCACGGATAGGGCCGTAGTCAGGTACGACGATGACGACACCTATTTCGTAGTCGCGGCCGACAAAGGGACGGCACATATGAGTGACAAAGCGAACGAGATTGCCGTGAGACGCAACTTCTGGATGGGGGATGCGTTCGCCAGCGGCGGCAGCCGAGGTTACAGCCACAAGGAGCTCGGAATAACCGCGAAAGGGGCGATGCGTTCGGTCGAGAGATTCTTTATAGAACAGGGGGTAAACATATACGAAACGCCGATCAGCGTCATAGGGATCGGCTCGATGAACGGTGACGTATTCGGAAACGGTATGCTTCTGAGCCCCTATTTCAAGCTGATAGCGGCCGTCAGCCACAACGAAATCTTCATAGACCCCGACCCGGACCCGAAGCTCTCTTACGAGGAGCGCAAACGGCTTTTTGCCGCCAGCCCGAAAGGGGGGTGGAGATATTACGACATGAGCAGGATCAGCCGCGGCGGCGGAGTCTTCGCAAGAGACGAAAAGGAGATCCAGCTCTCTCCGCAGATAAGAGAGCTTATCAAAACATCGCGTAAAAGTATGAGCGCCGAAGAGCTTCTAAGGGCCGTTTTACGACTGAAAGCCGATCTGCTCTTCAACGGCGGAGTGGGCACCTACGTAAAGGCGAGCTGGGAAAGCAACCTCGATGTAGGCGACAAGGCCAACGAAAACGTACGCATCGACGCTTCCGAACTGAAGGTGAAAGCGGTATGCGAGGGGGGAAATCTCGGCTTCACGCTTGCGGCCCGCATAGAGTATGCCAGGCTCGGCGGTTTCATCAACCTCGACGCCATCGACAACTCGGCCGGCGTCAACACCAGCGACTACGAAGTCAACCTCAAAATTACACTGGGGAGCCTGGTGAAAAAGGGGCAGCTGGACGAGGCGAGCCGGATAGATGCGCTCAAAAAACAGGCGCAGATGGTCACCAACCGGGTCCTATGGACAAACTACTACCAGTCGCTCGCCATCTCGCTCGACTATCTCAGAAGCCGCAACGACCTCGTACCGTTCCTGCAGACGATCGGACTGCTCGAGCGCGAACTGCCGGTATTCAGCCGCAAGCAGTTCCATATACCCAAAGATGAGAAGATAGGATTGATACTCGACGAGAACGAAGGCATAGTCAGGCCCGTCCTCGGCACGCTCCTCTCATATACGAAGATATTCCTCAAACATCTGCTTCTAAAGAGCGGCTTTCCCGACGAAGCCTTCGCACAGGAGTACCTGCTCAAATATTTCCCGAAGAGCTTCGCGGCCATCTACGAAGACGAGATTCTGCTCCATCCTCTCAAACGCGAAATAGCGGCGACAGTGATAGCGAACCGCATCATAAACAACGCCGGTATCACATTTATAAGCGATTACGACGAACTCGGAGAGGAGAAGATGGTCTCCAAGGCCAAAAGCTATCTCATATGCAACCAGCTCTTCGGCTCCAACGACATAAGATACGAGATATTCCGCCAGGACTACAGGATAAAGGCGCAGAAGCAGTACGAGATGCTCTTCGATATCGAGAACACCATCGCTTTCAGCACAAGCTGGATGATGAGGCACATGCCGCCCGATCAGATCGACGCTCCGGCGCTGCTTCGCTACAGAAGCGACCTCGCATCTTTGATGCAGATCATTCCCGAAGAGTCGATACGCGTAACGGTAGAGGGAGAGAGCCGCATAAACCGCTTTTTCCACCACCTTCCATACCTAAAGTTCACGATCGCGGCGATAATACTGCACGAAAAGAACCACCGCCCTTTCAACGAAACGGCCAAGCTGATGCACTCCGTCATAAAACGGCTCCATATTAACGAGATTCTCGAAGCGCTCGATAGATACAGGCCGAAAAACGAGCAGGAGCATACGATAAAAAAACAGCTCGGGGAGTTCATAGAGTTCGCGGTCACATCTTTGAGTGAAAGGGTTATCCACTACCGGCGCAAAGACGAATCGATAGAGGATGCGCTCGAAAACTACCTGCACGACTGTGAAGAGCGCTACATGGCCCTCCAGCAGGGTTTCGAAAGTTTCGTGAGCCAAAACGGGGCGGAGAAGATCGAAGAGATCGCGATGCTGGTCAATACGCTGGTGCAGATAACGCTGGAGAATCCGCTGTAGAGCCGAAAACGCACCCTACTTGCACGGATCGGCCATTATCAGCCCCATATCGGCGGCGAGCTTGGCTCTGTATCCGCAGTAGTCGAAGCTCTCCACCTGCGCCACACCCTCTTCGTATGCGGCCCTGGCTACGGCGGCCGACTCCCAAAGAAGAACCCTTTTGTCGAAAGGTTTCGGTATCAGGTAGTCGGGGCCGAACTTCAGATCCATCCCTCCGTAGGCATCTTTTACATACTGAGGCACCGGCTCCTTCGCAAGATCGGCCAGAGCTCTGGCGGCCGCCATCTTCATCCCCTCGGTGATGGCCGTCGCCCTCACATCCAGAGCCCCTCGGAAGATAAAAGGGAAGCCGAGCACATTGTTCACCTGGTTCGGATAGTCGCTGCGACCGGTTCCCATCATGACGTCGCTGCGCACTTCGGCCGCCTCTTCCGGAAGAATCTCGGGAACCGGGTTTGCAAGTGCGAAGATGATCGGATCGGGCGCCATGGATGCCACCATATCCCTGCTCAAAAGACCCGCTTTCGAAAGGCCGAGCACCATGTCGGCACCCCTCATAGCCTCCTCCAGCGTTCTCTCGTCGGTATCGATCGCAAATTCGGCTTTATAGCGGTTCAAGTCGTCTCTTTCGGTGTGGACAACCCCTTTGGAGTCTATCATCACTATCCGCTTCGCCCCGAGCAGCCTGTACATTCTCGCACACGCTATTCCGGCGGCTCCGGCACCGATGACGACGATCTTCATCTTCGCTATATCTTTGCCGGTAAGCTCGAGGGCGTTGATGAGCCCTGCAGTGGTTATGATCGCCGTACCGTGCTGATCGTCGTGCATAACCGGTATGGCGGTCTCCTTTTTGAGCCTCTCCTCTATCTCGAAACACTCGGGAGCCTTTATATCTTCGAGGTTTATCCCCCCGAAAGTGGGCTCCAGGGCCTTGCAGACGGCTATGAACTTTTCGGGATCCCTTTCGTCTATCTCTATGTCGAAAGCGTCGACTCCCGCGAACTTCTTGAAGAGTACCGATTTGCCCTCCATCACCGGCTTGCTCGCAAGCGCACCTATATCCCCCAGACCCAAAACGGCCGTTCCGTTGGTGATAACCGCAACCAGGTTGGCGCGGTTGGTATAGCTGTAAGCTTTCGAGGGGTCCCTCTCTATCTCGAGGCACGGTTCGGCGACTCCAGGCGTATAGGCCATCGAGAGATCCCGCGCAGTATCGCACGGTTTTGTTATCTCGATACCTATCTTTCCCCCTTCGTGATACCTGAGTACCTCCTCTTTGGTTATGCTATGAGGCATCTTTTTCCTTCATATACCCGATAAGTTTTTCGACCCTTTTTAGCGTCTCCTCTCTGCCTATGATGCTCATCACATCGCTCAGGTCGGGACCGCCGAGACGGCCTATCAAAGCTACGCGCAGCGGCATTCCGATCTTGCCGAACCCTATCTGGAGCTCCTCTACGAAACTCTCCATCAGAGAGTGGTAGTCTGTCGGAAGGTGCAGCTCTTCGGCGCTCTCCACTTTCTCGGCGAATTTCGCCAGAATCTGCAGAGCCTCCCCCTTCATCGCCTTCTTCAACGCCTTCTCGTCATACTCTTTCGGAGTCTGCAGCACTTCGGTTATCTGCTCCGCCATCTCCTTCAGGGTCTTGCAGCGCTCCTTGAAGATATCGAGCAGTATTTCGCGCTTGTCGTGGGCCAGGAGATAGACCCCGAAATCCTCGAGAAGCGAGGCGAGACGCTCGTTGGAGCTGTTTTTTATGTAGTGTGAATTGAGCCAGAGGAGCTTGTCGGGGTTGTACTGCGAGGCCGAGGCGTTGATATCTGAGGGATCGAAGTGCTCGAGCATCTCCTCCATCGTAAATATCTCCTGATCGCCGTGGCTCCACCCGAGACGCACCAGGAAGTTAAGAAGCGCTTCGGGAAGGTAGCCTGCGCGCTTGTAGTCCATCACATCCGCCGCGCCGTCGCGCTTGGAGAGCTTCCTGCCCCCCTCCCCGAGTATCATCGGCACATGGTAGAATCGGGGCAGCTTGAAACCGAGAGCCTCGTAGACCACTATCTGTTTGGGGGTGTTGTAGAGGTGGTCGTCCCCGCGTATGACATCCGTCATGCCCATCAGCGCATCGTCCACGGCTACGACGAAGTTGTACGTGGGGGTTCCGTCGCTCCTGGCTATGATGAAGTCGTCGACCTCCTCCGCACTGATCGCCATGGTCCCCTTTATGCCGTCTTCGAAAACTATCTCCCCCTCCAGCGGTGCCTTTATCCTCACCACCGGTTCGACACCTTTCGGGGGCTCCCCGTTGAAGTCGCGGTATCTGCCGTCGTAGCGGGGTCTCTCTTTTCTCGCCATCTGCTCTTCACGAAGCCTGTCGAGCTCCTCTTTGCTCATGTAGCAGTAGTAGGCTTTACCCTCGTCGAGTAGCTGCGTTATGTAGCTCCTGTAGAGGTCGAAGCGGTCGGACTGATATACCGGCTCGCCGTCGTAGTCCATCCTTACCCACTCGAACGCTTCGAGTATAGCCTTCGTCGCCTCGGCGGAGTTCCGGCTCATATCGGTATCTTCGATGCGGAGCTTGAACTCGCCGCCGTTGCGCCGAGCCCAGAGATAATTGAAGAGTGCGGTCCTCAGACCGCCTATATGCAAAAACCCGGTCGGAGACGGGGCAAAACGTGTAACTACCATATTCCAATTCCTTTGCGGCCTCCCCTCTACGGCCGTATGGGCCCCGGTCGGGGCAGCGGCATCTCGCACCGAGGGTCGGTCGGCGATTTGTTGCGGCTATTATAGTTTCTTTTAGATAAAAAGCTGATTTTACGCAGAAGGCGTAAAATCGTCTCGGAATCTTGGATTTCGTAGCTTTAGGGGGTTGTAGGGCCG
>JALWMA010000068.1:11864-15705 GCA_027081015.1 Campylobacterales bacterium
TATGAGAAACATGATCAACCTCTTTGTCTGCTATTTGGTCTTGGCCGGCACAACCGCTTTTGCGGGACTTGTAGATGCGGTCAGCATCGTCGTCAACGACAGGCCCATCACCCTGTACGAGATCTACAAAACCCAAAAGAGCCTCGGCATTCCAAAAGCCAAAGCTGTGGAACTACTCATAAAAAAGCGTATCAAGGAGGAGGAGCTGCAGCGCCTCGGAATCGGTGTAGACGACTTCGACGTCATAAACGAGATAGACAAGATCGCGCGCCGAAACGGGATAGATACACTGAAGATGCGTACGATATTGGCCAAGCAGGGGGTCGATTGGGAGGAATACAAGAAGAGGATAGAAGAGAAGCTGCTGCAGGAGAGGCTATACCGCAGGATTCTCAGCACAAAGATACAGAGCCCGAGCGACGAGACGCTCAGGGAGTACTACAGGCTCCATATACGGAGCTTCTCGCTCCCGCGGAAGATTGAGGTCATCCAATACTCCTCTACCGACAAGCAGGCGCTCACCGCCGTCATGAAAAACCCTCTCGCCGCGATACCGGGAGTCGCGAGAAAGCAGGAGACCCTCGAGACACAGAAACTCAACAGGGAGCTTCTGTATCTGCTGACCAAAACCCCAAAGGGTGAGTTTACGGAGATAATCCCCGTAGGAGGGCGGTATGTGCTCTTTTTCGTGCAGGATCTCATCGACTCCGAACCTCTCCCTTTCGAGAAGGTAAAAGAGAGGGTCTTTGCTATGTGGATGGAGCAGAAGCAGCAGGAGGCGATAGAGAGCCACTTCGAAAAGCTGAGGGCCGCGGCCGACATCAAAGTTCTGCGAACCCCGTAGAGGAGTCTCTTTTTGAAAAAGGCCCTTCTCCTTTTCGCCTCCATTTTACCTCTGCTCGCATATATAGACGTCACCCCCATCGAAATAGGGGAGCATCCCGGAACCGGCGGATCTGTCGGCCTCTCCCTCTCGAATACGCGAGGCAACACCGACAAAACCGAGGCAAGCGCCGATCTGAACATCCGCTACGACAGCAACCGGACCCATGCGCTATGGTTCTTCGGCGGATACAAATATACCGATACCGAAGGAAAATCGATACAGAACAGGGGGTCCGCACACCTGCGCTACCTTCATAAAATTGATGAAACGCTCTACCTCGAAAGCTTCATACAGACGGAGAACAACAGGATAAACGGCATAAAAAACCGCTCCGTCGCGGGCGGCGACATCCGCTGGCGCTTTTTCGATACCCCGTCGTTCGGCAGAGGGTATGCGGCGGCCGGGGCGATGCTGGAGCAGATGCGATTCGTAGAGCCCGACAAAGACCCGATGCAGCACAACTTTCGCCTGAGCACATATCTCTTCTACACGAAGGCGTTCGAAGCGGGTGCGCGTCTGAACGCATATATCTACTACCAGCCCAAAACCGACAGATGGTCCGACTACAACATCTATTCACTCGGAGAGTTTCAGACACCCATCTACAAAAACTTCTCACTGGTCGTAAGCGTCACATACAACTACGACTCCACACCGCCGAAATATAAAGATGTGGATAGCACGGATATGGAACAGAAGGTCTCCCTGCTCTGGAAGTTCTAACCTAAAAGCCGAACAGAATGTAGGAGGCGAAGCGCCGGGGGCCGACACTATAGGGAGTCGACCGGCCGCAGAAGCGGCTCTTTCGACCCGTCAAAGGTGAGACTCGAGGTACTTCGTATCGAATCGGTTCTCTATGAAATCGGGGTTTCGCATCATACGGCGGTGGAAGTCGATGACCGTCTTCACTCCGCCCACTTCGAACTCGTCCATGGCGCGCTGCATCTTCTTTATGGCCCGTTCACGATCCTCTCCCCATACGATCACCTTGCCGATCATCGAGTCGTAGTGCTGCGGAATGATATAGCCCGCATGAGCGTGCGAATCTATACGGACATCCTTGCCGCCCGGCGCGATCCACTTGTTGATCTTTCCGGGGCACGGCATGAAGTTGACCGGATCTTCGGCTGTAATACGGCACTCTATGGCGTGTCCGCGAAGCTCCACTTCACTCTGCCCGAAGAGCCTCTCCCCTTCTGCTATGCGTATCATCCACTCTATTATGTCTATGCCGCTCACCATCTCGCTCACGCAGTGCTCGACCTGAAGACGGGTGTTCATCTCCATGAAGTAGAAGTTTTTGTGCTTGTCTACCAGAAACTCGAACGTTCCGGCACTCTCGTAACCTATATGCTTGGTCGCCTTCACCGCCGCTTCGTGGAGCCTGGCTCTTGTATCGTCATCGAGAAAGAGTGCAGGCGACTCCTCTATCAGCTTCTGGTGGCGTCTTTGCATCGAGCAGTCGCGCTCTCCTATATGTACGGCGTTTCCGTGGCTGTCCGCAAGAACCTGCACCTCTATATGGCGCGGATTCTCTATGAACTTCTCCATATAGATCGTGCCGTCGCCGAACGCCGTTATGGCTTCGCTCTCCGCAGCGAGATAGGCGTTCTCTATGTAGCTCTCGTCTTCAACCACGCGCATACCGCGCCCGCCGCCTCCCGCCGCCGCCTTCAGGATAACGGGAAAGCCCATCTCTTTCGCCAGTCTGCGCGCCTCTTCCACATCCTTTATAGCGCCGTCGCTTCCGGGAATGACCGGTACTCCCGCCTCTTTCATAACCTGCTTGGCCTTGCTCTTGTCGCTCATCATCGCCATCACTTCGACGCTCGGCCCTATGAACTTTATGTTGTGAAATTTGCAGATCTCGACGAAATTCTGGTTTTCGCTCAGAAATCCGTAGCCGGGGAATATCGCGTCGCACTCGCTCACTTCGGCCGCCGCGATGATGGAGGGGATGTTGAGGTAGCTCTCCGCGCTCTTGGGGCCGCCTATGCAGATGGTTGCATCCGCAAGGCGCAGGTATGAGGCGTCCCTGTCGGCGGTGGAGTAGACGGCGACAGCCTCTTTGCCCATCTCTTTGATGGTTCTGATCGCCCTGAGGGCTATCTCGCCGCGGTTGGCTATGAGAATGCGTCTGATTTCGGCCATAGGCTCAAACCTTCTCTACCAAAAACAGCGGCATGTCGTACTCGACCGGCTGACCGTCCTCTACAAGGATCTCCAGGATTTTACAGTCGAACTCGGCCTCGAGCTCGTTCATGATCTTCATGGCCTCCAGAATGCAGAGGGGCTGCCCTTTGCGGACCGTGTCACCGACTTTAACGAACGGTGGGGAGTCGGGAGATGGTGCGCGATAGAAGGTGCCTACCATAGGCGAAGTTATGTAGACCGCATTGTCGGGAACGCTCTTTTCGCTCTCCGCCGGGGCGGGTGCCGCAGCCGGTGCGGGTGCGGCGCTCTGGGCCGCAGGCTGCTGAACGACGCTCTGCACATCGCCCGAAGCCGCACCGCCCTTTTCGAGGGAGAGCGAAAAGTCTCCGTTTTCGACTTTGAGCTTGCTCAGGTTGCTGGTATTGAAAACTTTAATCAGATCTTTTATCTCTTTCAGGTTCATCGTATTCTCCGCTGTTTTGGGGATTTTAATTTGATATAATAACACAATTTTTTTGAACCGAACCCTAAAGAAGGAGAGCTCATGGGGCTTAAGAGCGACCGCTGGATAAGAGAGACCGCACTCAATCGGAAGATGATAGAACCCTTTTGCGAAGATCAGGTCGGCAGGGGGGTCGTAAGCTACGGCCTCAGCAGCTACGGATACGACATAAGGGTGAGCAACGAGTTCAAGATATTCACCAACGTCAACGCCGAGGTGGTCGACCCGAAACGCTTCGACGACAGGAACGTGGTGGACGTGGTGGACGATGTCTGCATAGTTCCCCCGAACTCCTTCGC
>JALWMA010000069.1 GCA_027081015.1 Campylobacterales bacterium
TCGCTCGCTTCGATTCCCAAATATGTATGTGCATATTCGTTTAGACCGAGTACCGGACCCGTCTCCGATCCGGTGTAGAACATGTCGATCTTCTCTATCTCAAAGGCCCTCTTGGCATATATGAGAATATCGTTGACATAGAGAAAGATTTCGCTGAAAAGCTTCATCAAGTGGTCTTGGTACTCGAAGTTTGAAGTTTTTAGCCCCTCGCTTTGAAGCATTTCGTAAAAGGCTGCCTCATCCACTCTCTCTCCGTAGAGTTCGCAAAATCTTTCGTAAATATTTTCAAAAGAGTATTTAAGAGATTTCGAGTAGATGTACTCTCCGTCTTTGAATAGTGCCAAAAAGGCGTCCTCTTTCTGGAAGTAGAGATATCCGTGTACGCCGTAAGCTTCCAAAATATCTTTTTCGTAGACGTTCTGTATGAGGTACGGCTTCGGATATATGTAGTCTATATATTTTACCTGCTGGCGTATATTGTCGAACACCTCATGTAGTACTTCCGGTTCTGCGACAAATACATGGAAAGAGCGCAGCTTGTCGGTTTTGCGACCCGGTATCTCAAAGTATCTTATGATGTACTCGACAGCCTGATCGAGCCCCAGATCGTCGTATGCTTTTAATTCTATGGCATCCTGCAGATCTTCCGGTGGGATGTTTACACTCACTTCCACTATAGATGAGATGAAGTCCTTCGAGTTGAGAGTGGAGACTACGAAGTTTTTTTTGTCGTACTGGAGTTTCTCGATCTTCTGCAGTGAGTTGTTGTAGAACTGGTAGTATAAGTTTTGATAAGCATTGATAGAAACAATTTTATGGAAACCTGTACTATCTCTTTCCATTTTTTCCTGTGATGTCTTGAACATTACAAAGCCTCGTCATGGTTGATTTTACACATTTTACACTCCGATCCTTCCGTTAAGTCGAAAGAGAGACTCCGGCGCTTGCCGTTTTTTGAAGCCCTTCTATTGACCTGTAGGCCGTTGCTCATACCCTTCGAACTATAGTGTGTAGTTCCGAATTTATAATTATTACTTCTACTGATTTTAACCTAGCTCAACTTAAAGAGCAGTTTAAAAGTAACAAAAAAACGCTATTTTTCGGGCTTGTTGGCAACTATTCGAAGCGGTATCCCACTTCGCCGAGCGATTTTTTCGTTTTCGACCATCCGCTCTTTACGCTTACGAAAAGCTCCAGATAGATCTTTTTGCCGCTGAACTGCTCCATCTTCATTCTGGCATCTCTTCCTATCCGTTTGATCGTAGAGCCTCCACGACCAACAAGGATCAACTTCTGGCTCCTCTTTTCGGCGATTATCGTGGCCTGTATGCGGTCGATATCCGGCCGTTCGTCAACCTTCTCCACGATAACGTCGGTCTCGTACGGGATCTCGTCGCTCAGATTGTCGAATATCGACTCCCTGATCATCTCTTTATAGATCTCTTTTATGCTGGTGGTTGTCAGCAGTTCCGGATCATAGAGCCAGGGCGAAGCCGGCAGATTCTCCGAAATCTGCTTCAGAAGCTCCTCTTTTCCGATATTTTTGGTTACAGATACCGGTACCAGAGCCAAAAAGCGCTCCTGATAGGTTTGATACTCACCGATCTTTTTCAAAAGCTCTTCGTTACTCACTTCGTCGATCTTGGTCAAAACGACGATGTGAGGCCTCTTTTTTGCATTTATCTGCAAAAACTTCTCGTAGTTCTCCAGCCTGTCTTTCGCGGCCGCGAGAAACAGGATCAGATCACAGTCGCCGATCGCTTTGAAAACCTCCTGCAGCATAAAGCGGTTCAGAAGGCGCTCTTTTTCGTGAATTCCAGGCGTATCGACAAATATTATCTGACTATTTTCGTACATCACGATAATATTCATCCGTTTTCTGGTCGCTTGGGCCTTTTTGCTCACCATCGCAAGCTTTTCGCCGACCAGCCAGTTGAGCAGTGTGCTCTTACCGGCATTGGGGCGGCCTACGACTGCCACGAAGCCCGCTTTCGTCGTGACTTTAGAGGATGTATCTTGCGACATCTTCATCCTCTACGATAGAATCGAGCTTCTCATGAACATAATCGGCCGTTATCGTAAAAGTTTTACCCCTGTATTCGTCGGCTTCGAAGCTGATCTCTTCGAGCACCTTTTCGATTACGGTATGAAGTCGTCTGGCTCCTATGTCTTCGGTCCGTTCGTTTGCCTGAAAACAGACTCTGGCAATGGCCCTGAGCGCCTCTTCTTCGAAAACGAGCTCCATCCCTTCGACTCCCAGAAGCGCCTGGTACTGCTTGATAAGCGAGTTTTTCGGTTTTGTCAGGATCTCATAGAGCGCCTCTTCCGTCAGGGAGTCGAGCTCTACCCTCAGCGGAAAGCGTCCCTGCAGTTCGGGAATCAGATCGCTCGGTTTGCTCACATGGAAAGCCCCGGCCGCTATGAAGAGAATATGGTCTGTCTGTATCGTTCCGTACTTGGTGTTTACGCTGCTGCCCTCCACGATCGGCAGCAGATCGCGCTGAACTCCCTCTTTGCTGGGATCCTGCCGTCCGCTGTTCTGGCTCGAAACGGCGATCTTGTCTATCTCGTCGAGAAAGATGATTCCCCCTTCACTTGCGCGGCGGAGCGCCTCCTGCTTTATCTGCTCCTCGTCCAGCAGCCGTTCGCTTGCAGCCTGCCGAAGGATCTTTTTTGCATCCTTTACGGTAACCTCTTTTCTGTTTTCACGACCGAGCGAGCCGAAAACTTTCGCCAGGGACTCCTGCACCTTGCTCATCTCCGGCGGCAGGTTGCTGTCGGCCATCTCTATTTTCGGAGCCGGCATCTCCACCTCTATCGTGAGGTTGTCGAGCTCGCCTTTTCTCAGCTTTTCGCGCATCCTTTCGAAGCTGCTCTCGTACTCCCGCTGTTTGGCCTCCGTAGCACCTTTTGGGAGAGGCGGCAGGAGTTTCTCTATGATCATCTTTTCGACGTGGGAGTCTATCTCTTCGCTTTTGAGCTCTTTCTGCTCCTGCGTCACGAGGTTCACCGAAGTGGCCACGAGGTCTCTTATCATCGATTCGACGTCTCGCCCTACAAAGCCGACTTCGGTGTATTTGCTCGCCTCCACCTTTACGAACGGGTAGCCCATCATTTTTGCAAGACGCCTTGCGATCTCCGTCTTTCCTACACCGGTAGAGCCTATCATCAGGATGTTTTTCGGCATTATCTCATCCTGTATCTCCGAGGGAAGGCGCATTCTTCTATATCTGTTTCTAAGGGCCACGGCGATCGTCTTCTTCGCATTCTGCTGCCCTATGACGTAGTTGTCGAGATAGGCCACTATCTCTTTGGGTGTCATACTCTCCGCATTGCTCATCTTTTCAGTTCCAGTGTCTTGATGTTGTGATTGGTATATATGCATAGATCCGCCGCTATGCGCAGACTCTCTTCCACGAGCGCTTTAGGCTCCATCTTCGAATGCCTTGCAAGCGCCCTGGCCGCCGAGATGGCGAAGTTGCCGCCGCTGCCGATGGCGGCGATTTCGCCGTCTTCGGGTTCGACGACGTCACCGTTTCCGCTCAGAATGAAGATATGGTCGTTGTTCAAAACGATCATCATCGCCTCGAGACGCCTCAGCACCTTGTCTTTTCTCCACGCTTTGGAGAACTCTATGACCGCCTTTAGAAGGTCGCCCTTGCGGCTCTGCAGGAATCCTTCGAACATGTCGAACAGGTTGAAGGCGTCAGCCGTGCTTCCGGCGAACCCCGCGAGCACCTTGCCGTTGTATAAGGTCCTTATCTTCGTCGCGTTTCCTTTCAGAACGGCATTACCGAATGTGACCTGCCCGTCACCGCCTATGACCGCACAGTCGTCGGACCTGTAGGCAAGAATCGTGGTCGCTTCGAACATTCGCTACTCCCCGGCCACTTCGAACTTCAGCCTGGCGTGTATGCCGTGGCCGAGCTTCACATCCGCTTCGT
>JALWMA010000070.1 GCA_027081015.1 Campylobacterales bacterium
GAAGAATGCCTTCTCGTCACTCTCGAACCATATGTTGCTTTTGATTTTCATATAGATATTATAGCCGAAGATAGCGGCTTGAGGGGTTCCTCCCCGCAGGGAGGAAAGAGAGGGTGTATCCTGTCAGTTCTGCTCAGGTCTGTCCAGGTGGACGTCCATCTGCGGATATGGAATGCTGATACCCTTTTCGTCGAAGATTAGCTTCACCTTCTCGATCGTATCGAAATAGACTCCCCAGTAGTCTCCGCTCTTGACCCAGACACGGCAGACAAAGTTTACGCTGCTGTCCGCAAGTTCCGAAACGGCCACAAAGGGCGCCGGATCTTTCAGAATGCGTTCATCACCGGTCAGAATCTCTTCGAGTGTGCTCTTGGCGAGTTTCAGGTCGTCGTCGTAGCCTATGCCGAAGGTCCACTCCACACGCCTCGTCTCTTTGGCGGAGTAGTTCGTTATGGTTCCGCCTATAACGGCACCGTTTGGAACTATGACCACTTTGTTGTCGCCCGTTTTGAATATGGTGGAGAACATGTTTATCTCCTCGACCACGCCGGCGGTACCGCCGGCTTCGACGAAGTCCCCCACCTTGAACGGCCTAAAGAGTATAAGCAGAACGGCCGCACCGACATTCGAAAGGGTCCCCTGCAGAGCCAGACCCACAGCCAGGCCGGCGGCTCCCAAAATGGCGACGAACGACGTAGTGTTTACGCCGAGATTGTTGAGTGCCGCCAGAATGACGACGATCATCAAAACGACATATATCAGGCTGCCCGTAAAGGAGACGAGCGTCGCTTCGACCTTGCCCCGCTCCATAAGCTTTTTGATACTCTTCGTAATAGCTTTGGCGATCCATTTTCCGATAACGAATATCGCTACGGCGCCTATCAGCTTCAGGCCGTACGTCACGCCCAGATCGGCAAAATGGTTTATATCTATATCCTTAAAAAAGTCCATACTTATAATCTTTTCAACCCATTAAAAGTTGTAGACGATGCCGGCGGTAGTGGTGGTATCGGTCTTCTTCTTTCCGAGCGCTGGAACATTGTCGTATTTTATCTGGAAGCCCATCTTGAAAGAGAGCTGGTCTACTATAAGCATCTTGAGCCCGAGATCTACGACTGTTTCGTAATCTTTTATCCACTTTAGGTTGTCGAGCAGGTTCCAGCTGGCGGTGAACCGGTTGGTTTTACTGAAGTTGTAGATATAGTCGAGGCCGCCTTTGAGATAGTAGAAGTTGTCGTGCGGCTGCGATGTGTAGTTGCTTCTTCTGAACTGCAGACCTCCTTTGCCCTTCAGGCTCTGCTTCTCGTCTTTCATTATGTTGTACCCCAGACCGGCACCCAGGTTGTACTGCTGGTTGTAGCCCTCGAATGTGTTTCTGATGGCCGAAGCCTCACCGTAGGCGAAGAGGTCGCTGTTGACATAGCGGTTTACTGTGTAAAAGAGCCTGTAGCGCTCGTCCGATTTGACTCCGCTCTTTTCGCCGTAAAGAATGTCGGCTTTAAAGTGCATATCGGTATCCGCGGCGTACTGATAGTCGTTTTTGTACGCGGCATTGAGAGACTGGCTCTCCGAGTTACCGGTAGAGCCGATATAGCCGAGCTCCACACTCTGCTTCAAGGTTCCGACCGGATCGGCGGCCCACAAGGCGCACCCTGCAAGTCCCATTGCGACGATTTTTTTCATAACTCCTCCTCAATCATCTTTTTGCAGGCGTATGTTAACGTATTTAATGTGAATCTATTGTGAAATAGGGCCCGATTTATCTTCGTTAACCGCTTTTGGATATATGGTAGAATTCGGAAAAAGATTTAGGATCTATATGAACAGAAAACTGCACGTCGTTTCGCTGGGATGCACCAAAAACCTTGTAGATACGGAAGTGATGCTCGGACGGCTGAGAGACTTCGAGATGACCGATACACCGGATGAAGCGGATGTGATCATCGTGAACACATGCGGCTTTATAGATGCTGCCAAAGAGGAGAGCATCCAGACTGTTCTGAATCTCCACGAAGCGCGCAAAGAGGAGTCGCTTCTGGTGATGGCGGGGTGCCTGAGCGAGCGATACAAAGAGGAGCTCCAGAAGGAGATGCCCGAAGTCGACATCTTCACGGGAGTCGGAGACTACGACAAGATCGACGAGTTGATAAGAGCCAAACGGAGCCGCTTCACTCCGCACGTCTTTTTGAGCGACAACCAGGAGCGGGTAATAACCGGCTCCACCTCTCACGCATATATCAAACTGGCCGAAGGGTGCAACCAGAGCTGCAGCTTCTGTGCTATTCCCGGGTTCAAAGGAAAACTGCACTCAAGAACTCTCGAAAGTGTCGAAAAAGAGGTCAGGCGTCTTACGGAGAGGGGGTTTTACGACTTCAGCTTCATATCGCAAGACTCCAGCAGCTACCTGTACGATACGGGTGAGAGAGACGGACTCATAAGACTCATAGAGATGGTGGAGAGGATCGAGGGGGTAGAGAGTGCACGGATTCTCTACCTCTACCCGAGCACGACCTCTCTTGAGCTGATCGACACAATAGCCGAATCGCCCGTTTTTCAGAACTACTTCGACATGCCTATCCAGCATATAGATCCCGAGATTCTGAAGAGAATGAAACGCGGCATAGGGAGCGAAAAGATCGACACGCTGCTCAAGGCGATGAGAAGTGTAGAAAAGAGCTTCGTCAGAACAAGCGTCATAGTCGGTTTTCCGACCGAGAGCGACGAGCAGTTCGGCCGCCTTTGCGACTATCTCGAAGAGTTCGGATTCGACAGAGTAAACGTTTTCGAATACTCCGACGAAGAGGGGACCGACTCTTACGAATTGACTCCGAAAGTCCCGGCCGAAACGGTCGCGAAGCGCCTCGAGACCATCGCCCCGATCGTCGAGAGGTCGACTCTGAAATCCCTCGAAAAGATGCTGGGCAAAAGGGTCGAAGCGGTCGTGGAGGGGCCGAGCGACGAGCACGAGTTCCTCCTCTCGGCCAGGCCGCTGCTGTGGGCTCCCGATATCGACGGGGAGCTGCTGATAAACGAGAGCGACCTGGAAGATCTGAAGTTCGGCTCCGCCTACACGGTAGAGATAACTCAGCTTGCGGGCACGCAGCTTCTGGGGCGTATCGTAGATGCTCGATAGCGAGGCCCTCGATAGGCTCCGCGGCTCCAAGAGCCTGCTGGCGTTTTCGGGCGGAGTCGACTCAAGCGCACTCTACCATCTTCTAAAAGAGAGGTGCATAGATTTCGATATAGCGATCGTCAACTACGGCACCAGGCCGCAGAGCATGGAGGAGGAGCTGTATGCGAAGGAGCTGGCCGAAAGGGACGGCAAAAAGGTATATATCCATAGATGCACCCTCCCATCGAGCGGTTTCGAGCGGCTTGCGAGAGAGGAGAGATACACCTTTTTCGAAGAGCTTATATCGCGTTACGGGTACCAAAACCTGATCACCGCCCACCAGCTCGACGATATGCTGGAGTGGGGGCTCATGCAGCTCTGCAGAGGGTGCGGAACGGTGGAGTTCGTCGGTATGCGGCCGGTAGAGCGCAGAGTGGGCTACTTCCTGGTCAGACCGCTCCTTTTCACACCCAAAAAGAGGCTGCTGGACTATCTTCAAGAGCATAAAACCAAATTCTTCATCGACGAAACGAACCTCAGCGACAGGCATACAAGAAACAGGTTCAGGAGAGAGGCGGCGGCGTTCCTGATGGAGGAGTGCGCGGAGGGAGTCGCAAGAAGCTTCCGATATATGCTCAAAGACAAAGAT
>JALWMA010000071.1 GCA_027081015.1 Campylobacterales bacterium
CTGGATGGAGATTGCCGAGCGCGAAAAGATCGTTGTTGTCTACCCGGAAGGGCTAAACGGCGCCTACGGAAAACCGACATGGAACGACTGCAGGGGCGATGCCACGGTCAACTCCGGGGCGGACGATCTGAAGTTTTTGACAACTCTTATAGACGAGGTTGCGCAAAAGTATCCGGTAGAGAGAAAAAGGGTCTACGCTTCTGGCATCTCCAACGGCGGTTTCATGGCGCTGAGGCTCGGTGTGGAGGCTCCCGAAAAGTTTGCGGCGGTAGCGGCTATAGCCGCCGCCCTACCGGCCGTCTCAAAGTGCCGTCCGCCGCAGGTGCCCATATCTGTTCTCTTTATGAACGGAACGGCCGACAAATTTATGCCCTACGGCGGCGGAACCATCTCAAACCCGCCCAAGCCGGAGCATGGAACAGCGCTTTCTACAGAAGAGTCCGTGCAAATATTCACGACCCTCGATGCTGCTGCCGCACAGCCTGAAGTATACAGGTTTGCGAACCTCGATCCGAATGACGGCGGGAGGGTGACGCGTTACAGATATTTAGGCGGAATCGACGGAACCGATGTCGTTTTATACAAGGTAGAGGGGGGAGGCCACTCGGCCCCGAGCATAAAAGAGCGATACTCGGCTATCTACGAGTACTACTTCGGCAAGCAGAACCACGATATAGAGGCGGTCGAAGAGATTTGGTCTTTTTTTAAAAAGCACAGCCGCTAAAGCTGTTCGAATGCTTTAGCGCTTCTGCTTAATCTGTGTCTCCACATATTTTGCGACACCCATCAGCGTCTCGTCGTCATACTTCACACTCCAGCCTGGCATGTCATCTTTTTGCGATCCCCAGTGTTTGCCGCCGTATTTCGCGAAGAGGAATATCTGTTTCTCGGTAAGCAGTATTTTGGTCAGATCGTACGGGAAGATCGACTTTTCCGGGTTGTAGGTGGCGACGCCGTTGCCTTTCCCCTCTTTGCCGTGGCAGTAGGCGCAGTTTCTGAAGAAGATCTTTTTTCCTCGTTTAAGAGCCTTTGCACTCAGTTTCGAAGAGTCGTAGCTAAGCTCTTCGACCTTTTTGTGACTCTCTTTTGCGAATCTGTCGTATACATAGTGTGCAACCGCTCTCAAAGAGTCGTCGTCGTATACACCCTCCCACGCGGGCATGCCTGTTGTTACCGCACCCCAGTGAAAAGCCCCCTTCTTGGCGATTTGGAAGATCTGCTCTTCACTCAGTATCGACTTTGTAAGGTTTCTTGGCTGTACGTTGAACCCTCCCTGTTTCAAACCGGTTCCGTCCTTGCCGTGGCAGCCTGCGCATGTCTGGTCGAAAATATCTTTGCCTCTCTCCATCATATCGCTTTTCACGCCATTTGCTGCAGCTATAGAGAGAAGTATGGATGCGGCAGTTAAAACTCTTATCATGCTATCTATCCTTTCAGGTTTTGAATTTGTTCAGCTTTTCGTTGAGCTCGTTTACCACGTTGAGCATCTTGTCGGAGACATCGCTTATCTCGTGCAGCAGATCCTGCGACCTCTTGGACTCTTTGGAGAGTATCTCGATCTGCTCTATTACGCTTCCGGTCTGTTTGGCCACCTCTATGGAGTCGTCGACGGTCTTCTCTATGAACTCTGTGGTTTCGTTCATTATAGTAGACATGCTCTGCATACTCTGCTGCACCTCGTCCGATATATCCGCCAGGCTCTGCGTTTTCTCTACGTTTCCGTTTATCTCTCCACTTGCATCGGCCACCGCCTGCACGATCGTGTTTACCGTAGTATTTATCTCCAGAATGCTCTTTTGTGTCCGCTCAGCAAGCTTTCGGACCTCGTCGGCGACTACCGCGAAGCCGCGCCCGTGTTCGCCGGCTCTTGCTGCCTCTATGGCTGCGTTCAGTGCCAGCAGGTTGGTCTGGTCGGCGATATCTTCGATCACCTGAAGAACAGATTTAACATCCTGTACGCTCGAAAGCAGTGTATTGAGCCGTTCTGCAAGCTCCGCCTCTCTGTGGGCGTTCTGCTGGATCTCTTCGACCATCCCGGTTATCTGCCTGTGAACATCCTGTAGGGTACTGTTTACCTTCTGCACATCTTTCCTGGTGTCGTTGGCGTCTTCTATATTGCTCTCGAGGCTCTTCTTTACATCCGAACTGGTTTCGGTGATATTTGCAAGCATATCCGCCTCACGGCGCATGATCTCTTCGAAGCGGCGTTTCACTTCGTTGAGGTGTTCGGAGATAGCCATATTTTCGGAGCCCGACTCTTTCGCTTCGGATATCACCTCGTGAACAACTCTTAGGAATCTGTTTATGTAGTGGCTCGCTACGCCTATCTCGTCATTCGTGTCTATCTTGAGCTCCCTTGTAAGGTCTCCGTCACCGCTGCTGAGCTCTTTGGTAGTCACGGTAAGCTGTCTTATCGGCTTCAGAATCGATCTTGCAAGAAAGGGCATCACTATCAAAACGAGAGCGATAATGGCTATCAGCAGTGTTATAACCTGCATCTTCATGGTGCTTCGCACCTCTTTGGCCTCTTCGTTCAGCCTCTTCGAGAGCTCCTGGGTCAGCGATGTTATCTGTCCGAGCTCCTTAAATATCTTTTCTCTCTCTCCGTAGAGCTCTCGTAGGTGGGCTATATAGCTTTTGAACCCTTTGTCGTACTCAGTAAGGTGTGAGAAGATTTCAGAAACGAGCTGCTTGTTCTGCGGCTCTTTTCTTACCTTTCTTTTCAGGTAGAGTGTGTAGTTCAGCAGCTCCTCCAGCTCCGAAAAGACCCTCTTTTCACCCTCGTCGGTAAGCAGGAAGCTGTCATCCATCTCTTTTATCCGCAGCTCTTTGAGCATATCTCTCAGGTTGTTCGCGGCGGAAGAGATAACGACACTGTTGCGAATCTGTTTGATCGGTGCGTTGTTTTGAACGAGCTCTACGGTAGCGGTGTCTATTCTTTGGGTGAGATCCTGAATCTTTTTGCTTACGACCGAAGAGAGGTTTTCAAGGTCGGTCTTCGATTTTTTGGTACTCTCCAGTGTCTTTTTGAACAGCTGCAGATCCTCTTTCATTTTTTTTGCCAGAGCAGCGATTTTTTTGGCTTTTGCAACGACTTCACCGCTGCTGCCGATCTTCTCGAGCTCTCTGCTCGCCCTCTGCATGGTTTCGGCACTCTTGACGGTCGTTGCTGTTTTGGACGAATCCTCTCCCCACAGCAGTTTGTTGAGACTCTCCATATTGTCGTTAAGGGTGGTGTTTATCTGTGTGGCCAGCGAAGCCTGCCTGTCGATCTCCTCTATTATCGAGTTTTTGTATTGAAACACAGCGTAAAAGCCGAGCATCAGCAGTATTATGAAGATCGTAAGCGTATATATTTTGGTTTTTATGGTGATATTTTTCAGCATCCTCTTTCTACCTCTCTTCTTTTATAGCCGATGTCGTGCAAACTGCGGGCGGAGCCCTTTGTCTGGCCCGGCTGAACGGGCCTGCAACCGCCGGGAGCCGCGAAATCCAAGATTTCGGGACACTTTTGCATTTTGCGTAAAATCGGTTTACAAGAGTCTCTCTACCGCCGAGTCTTGAATCCGGGTTGGCCGGATTTCAAAAAAACTGTACAATCTCCAGCTTTTTTGAAATCGGCCCCGTATGCACCGTATTTGCGATGCATGCAGGGTTTTGTTCTCACTTTTCCACTTCGATTGTAAGGTGCATATTCGGATGAATGGCACACTCGACCTC
>JALWMA010000072.1 GCA_027081015.1 Campylobacterales bacterium
TTCTCAGGCTGCTTAGCGCAAAAACATCCATCGCGCTACAGGATCTTCGTGTGGGCAACCTTACCGACGAGGAGTGGACGAGGCTCTCCGAGGCCGTCGACTGGCTCAGCGCGCAGAAACTCTTCGTCGATGACGAGGGGTCGGTCAACATTCACCAGGTACGCGCCAAGCTGCGCAAGCTCAAGGCACACCACCCCGAGATCAAGATAGCGATGATAGACTACCTGCAGTTGATGAGCGGCGGCGGAAACAAGGACCGCCACCAGGAGGTGAGCGAAATCTCCCGCGGGCTGAAGATGCTGGCGCGCGAACTGGAGATCCCGATAGTGGCCCTTTCGCAGCTCAACCGCTCTCTGGAGTCGAGGGCCGACAAGCGCCCGATGCTCTCCGACCTCAGGGAGTCGGGCGCTATAGAGCAGGATGCCGACATAATCCTTTTCGTGTACCGCGACGATGTCTACCGCATCCGGGAAGAGAAGGAGAAGGAGATGAAGGCGCGGGCCGAGGGCAAGGAGTACAAGTCCAACTTCCACGAAAAAGAGGAGGAGGATGCCGAGATCATCATCGGAAAGCAGCGTAACGGCCCTACGGGAATTATAGAGCTTAAATTTCAGAAACGTTTCACCAGATTCGTCGATGCGGGGTATACCCCGGTCGAGATCGTCTATGAGCAGAGCGATATAGACACCGGGGGTGAGACCAAAATTGAGCTTCCGCCTATCTAAACCCGCTTTAATAGAAGGCCCCGGGGAATGGGGCATGTTCCTTCTGCTGTCGTTTGCCGTCTTTTTGGTATCGCTCGGTTTCAGGTACTACGGGTACAAAGAGCTCACCTCCTCCAAAAAGTTTTTTACCGATGCCGAAGTGCTGATGCAGTATACAAAGAGCAGAGAGGGCAGGGAGTATGAGGTTCTGAAAATAGAGACCGACGGCGGCCTCACTCTCTACACAACCTCGAAAGAGCCTATAAAAAACCTCTCCGGCCGCCGTGTTTCGGTGCTGCTATTTCCGGGCAGGCTCTCTTTTTCAGACTATCTCTCCACACCTTTCATACCTTCGGTTATAACCGGTGTACACCATGAGCGCTCCAAGAGGATGGAGCTATTCGAGAAGATCGAAGAGGTGCACACCCATCCGTGGATGCGGGAGCTTTACGGTGCCCTGTTTCTGGCACTGCCCGTTTCAAAGGAGCTCAGAGAGAGGGTGAACCTCCTGGGCATAAGCCACCTTCTTGCGCTCAGCGGTTTTCATATGGGACTTTTGTGGTTTATGATATACGGGGGGCTGGGTCTGCTCTACAAGCCGTTTCAGCAGCGCTTTTTCCCTTGGCGGCACAGGCTTTTGGATGTCGGGGCGGTAACTATCCTGCTGCTTGGGGCATACCTCGTTTTTACGGGGGTGCCGCCGTCGCTGTTGAGGGCCTTCGCGATGGTCGTTGTCGGGTGGTCGGCGCTGCTGGTGGGTGTGGAGCTTCTGTCATTTTCGTTTCTTGCGTTTTGCGTGGTCCTGCTTCTTGCGCTCTTTCCGGAGCTGCTCTTTTCCGTAGGTTTCTGGTTCTCCGTCAGCGGAGTATTTTTTATCTATCAGGCTCTTCATCTTGGCGAAGGGTGGAACAGATGGGTCGTTTTGGTGCTGATGAATATATGGGTATATCTCGCCATGCTGCCGGTAGTGCACTCGATATTCGGTACATTCTCCCTCTATCAGCTCCTCTCCGTACCGCTGACGCTTCTCTTTTCACTCTTTTACCCGCTATCGATGGCGCTTCATGCCGTGGGTCTGGGAGATTTTGCGGATGAGTGGATATTGGAGCTTCTGAAGCTGCCGACGGAGGGCGGGAGCGTCGAAGCGGTCACCCCCGTCTGGGCACTGGCCCTTTTCGGTGCCCTATCTGTCGCCGCCCTCTTCAGCCGAATCGCACTCTATCTTCAGGCGGGGTTCGTGCTCCTTTTTTTCCTCTTCCTGGTTGAGCAGGTAGCATAGTTTCTGGCCGTATAGAAATATTATCCACGAAAGATAGATCCAGAGAAAGAAGAAGAGGAGTGTGCTGAAAGAGCCGTATACCGTCGCGTATGTCTTGTTGTGCACCGTATAGTAGATGAATATGTTTTTGCCCATGTACCAGATCAGGGAGGAGAAGAACGACGATATCAGTGCCGCCTTGAAGCGTATGAGCGTGGTGGTCGATATCTTGTAGGTTACGAAAAAGAGCATCCATATGATCAGATACGGAAAGATCGAGAGAAAATCTATACCGCTCGTGTAGCTCGACTGGTTGAGTATATACTGTATCTTTACGGAGAGGTAGATAGAGGCCGCCAGCGCCATAGGGCCGAGGGTGATGAGGGTCCAGTAGGTGGTGAGTGCGTTCCAGAACCCTTTCTGTCTCGTTTTGAATATTTTCCCGACGATATACTCGTAGTTTTGGAAAAACATGATCGATGCGAATATTATGAATACGAAGCCTATCACTCCGAGTTTGGAGGTGTTGGCCAAAAAGGTATCGATGTAACCTGAAACCGTATTTTGCGAAGCGGGCATGATGTTCGAGAAGATGAAGCTCTTTATCTTCTCGTACTGCTCGCTGAAGTTGGGGAGCCGTACGATGATCGAGAAGCTCACGAGCAGCAGCGGAATGAGCGTGAAGATCGTATAGAAACTGAGACTTGCCGCATAGAATGTTATGTCCGGATCGTAAAAGTTTTTGAGGGTGCAGTATACTCTTTTGAAAAGTTCGGGTAATCTCTTTTGCATAAATGGATTCTATCATATATTGCAGATTGTAGGGTAATCCCCCCGAAAAACCCATCTTCCCAAAAGTAGAAAATTCTCATATACTTTGAAGAGGAGTTTTTCAATGAAAAAATCACGATACAGCGACAGTCAGATCCTGGCGATCCTGAAACAGGCTGAAAACGGCATACCTGTGGCACAGTTGTGCCGGGAGCACGGCATGAGCAGCGCGACATTCTACAAATGGCGTTCGAAGTACGGCGGCATGGACGCTTCGATGATGGCCCGGCTGAAAGAGCTCGAAGAAGAGAACCGGCGTTTGAAGAAGATGTACGCCGAAGAGCGTATCAAGAATGAGATCGTTCAGGAGGCTCTCGAAAAAAAGTGGTGAAGCCATCTTCGAGAAAGAGGATGGCCAAACGCGCTGTCGAGGACAAAGGAATTACGATACGCCTGGCATGCAAAGCCTTTCGCATCAGCGAATCATGTTACCGTTACGAGACCAGACTGAATGAAGAGAACGAGTTGATCGCCGACTGGCTGATCCGTCTGACGCATAACCAGCGCAACTGGGGATTTGGTCTTTGCTTTCTCTATCTGCGGAATGTCAAAGGATATGGCTGGAACCATAAGCGGGTCTATCGCATCTATAAAGAGCTGGAGCTAAATTTGCGTATCAAACCCAAGAAACGTATCGTACGAGAAAAACCCAAACCGTTAAGCATTCCATCCGCTCCCAACGATGTCTGGTCGATGGATTTCATGCACGATCAACTCAGTAGCGGCAAGAGCTTTCGTCTCTTCAATGTCATTGACGACTACAACCGTGAAGGGCTCGAAATAGAAGTGGATATCTCCCTCCCCAGCGAGCGAGTGATCCGTACACTCGAACGAATCATCGAGTGGCGCGGCAAACCCAAAACACTTCGATGCGACAATGGACCGGAGTA
>JALWMA010000073.1 GCA_027081015.1 Campylobacterales bacterium
TCTATTCGCTCATGAAAACGGTTCGGACCGACAGAAGCGCCATTTTGGAGGGTACGGAGGATCCCGAGCGTCTGCATCAGCTGAGGGTTGCGATGAGAAAAACGAGGGCGCTGCTTTCGCAGATGGGCGGGGTTTTCGACCCGATGTGGCGGATGGAGCACAAAGAGAGCCTCGGCTCTTTGATGAGGGAGACCGGCGATATGAGGGATCTGGATGTACACATCGAGGAGATCGGGGAGTTCAGGCGAATGCTCCCAAAGAGGCTTCATGGAGCGCTGCGGAAGATGGAGGAGCGGCTGCTCGAGAGGCGCAATAGCGAGATAGAGAGGCTCCGGATTTTTTTGATGGGTGAAAAGTTCACGGCGCAGATCGAAGAGCTCGAGCGGTTTGCGCAAACATCTTCGGAAGAGGGGCTGTGCGAAGAGGCCTTTTCACCCCTGATTCTTCCGGTAAAGTCGGTGCTGAAGTCGCGCTACGCAAAGGTTTTGAAAAGGGGCTCCCTGATCGATAAAAAGAGCCCGGCGGAGGAGTATCATGCCGTACGCATCGATGTGAAAAAGCTCCGCTACATGATGGAGTTTTTCTCTTCGGTCTTCGACGAAGAGGCGTACCGTCGGATGGCTTCGAAGCTCAAATCGATACAGACCGTTTTGGGAAAACATCAGGATCTCGACGTTCAGAGCAGACATATCGACTCCCTAAAGAGGCATCCCGATATGCAAGAGGGGGAGACGCTCGAAGCGCTCGAGGTTCTGAAAAAGCGGATGGATCTCATGCAGATGGAAAAGAGGGCCCAATTCCGAAGGGAGTTCAGGGAGTTTTCAAAGACGCAGGCGCTTTTTAAGAAGATGATCTGCAGGTTTTAGGGGGTAATGGATGAAAACGAGATCTCTCTTTGTCCTCTCGAAGGAGCGTCATGCCGGAACTCTCTTCATCGCGCTCGGATTGATGGAGATTCTGAGAAGAAACTACAAGCGGATAGCCTTTTTCAAGCCGATTACCGAGTCGCCCTCCGAAGATGACGACATAGAGACGATAAGGGAGAGTTTCGGGCTCTCGCAAAGCGCCGAAGAGGCGTGGGCCGTAACGGAGCGGGAGGCTTGCGACCTGCTCGCCGCAGGCGGGGAGGAGCGGCTCTATGAGCTCATCATAGAGCGCTACGAGACTCTCAGGAAGAGTTACGATTTCGTGCTCTGTGCAGGCTCCGGGGGCGAGAGTCTGCTCGAGATGGCAGACTTCGATCTCAACCTGAAAATCGCGAAGAACCTCTCTTCGCCCGTCGCCGGGGTGGTTAGCGCAAGGGAGAGAAGCCTCGAAGATGCCGAAAACGAGATAGCGCTCTGGAGCCGTACGATCAGGGAGGAGGGTGTCGAGCCCCTCCTCTTTTTCATAAACCATGTAGCCGACCCCCTCTCCTGCAGGGTGAAAAAGCGGGATAGGAGCAGAGCGGTTCCATGCTTCCCGATACCTTACGAGAGCGAGCTCGACAGACCCGCCGTCCTGGATCTTATCGAGGCCGCCGGTGCCGACGTGCTGATTCTAAAGAGCCGGAAACAGCTCGAACGGACGATACGCAGGCCGCTTGTGGCCGCCATGCGCCCGGAGCACTTTCTGGAGAGGTTCGAAAACGGGGATCTCGTTATCGTCCCCGCCGACAGAAGCGACATACTGCTGGCGGTGTACGCCGCCAACCGCTCGGCAGCTTTTGCGGCCGCTTCGGCGGTGGTCATAGGGGGAGATCTCGATCCGGCCGAAAATGTTATGAAGATGTTGAGGTCCGACCCGGATTTCCGCATGGCGGTCATAGGGGTAAAGAGCGATACGATGGAGACGGCGATGCAGGTACAAAAGTGTACGGCGCGTCTGACACCGAGGCACAAGCGGAAGATCGCGCTTGCCCTGGGCCACTTCTCGAGATATGTGGACGCCTCGTCGATCGTGGAGTCCCTTGCGGAGGCGGAGCTCGACATCGTCACTCCGGCAATGTTTCTGCACCGCATATTCGCATCGGCCTCGGAGGTGCAAAAGCGCATAGTACTGCCCGAAAGCGAAGACGAGAGGGTTTTGCAGGCGGCCGAAACGGTACTTCGCAGGAACATAGCCGAGATCACGCTGCTGGGCGATAGGGAGAGCATACTCAACAGGGCCGGGATTCTGGGTATCGACATCGAAGGTACCTCTTTCGTCGATCCGCAAAAGAGTCCCTTTAAAGAGAGGTTCGTGGAGCGCCTTTACGAGCTCAGGAGAGAGAAGGGAATGAGCCGCGAAGATGCCGCCGAGCTCATGGACAACCCTACATACTTCGGGACGATGATGGTCTACGAGGGGGTTGCGGACGGTATGGTTTCGGGTGCGACGCATACGACCCGGGAGACGGTGCTCCCGGCGCTGCAGATCATAAAGACCAAACCGGGTATCGACATCGTCTCGAGCGTCTTTTTCATGTGTCTCGAGACGAGGGTGCTGGTATACGGCGACTGCGCCATAGTGCCGGACCCGGACCCCGAAGAGCTGGCGCAGATAGCGGTCTCTTCGGCTGATACCGCCGCCGCTTTCGGAATAGAGCCCTATGTGGCGATGCTCTCCTACTCGACAGGGGAGAGCGGCGTGGGCGAAGATGTCGAGAAGGTGCGCAGAGCCACGGAGATAGCCAAAAGGCTGCGTCCCGATATTCCGATAGAGGGCCCCATGCAGTACGATGCCGCCATAGACCCGGAGGTGGCACGGAAAAAGCTGCCCGGCAGCCGGGTGGCCGGCAGGGCAACGGTGTTTGTCTTTCCCGATCTAAACACCGGCAACAACACATACAAGGCGGTTCAGAGATCCACCGGCGCCATCGCTATAGGTCCGGTGCTTCAGGGGCTCAAGAGACCTGTAAACGACCTGAGCCGCGGCTGCAGTGTCGAAGATATCGTCAGCACGATCGCGATAACGGCCATCCAGGCGGCACACTCATGAGGGTGCTGGTCCTGAATGCCGGAAGTTCGTCGCTGAAGTACCGGCTCTTCGATTGCGAAAAGGAGATCGGGGCCGGGGTCGTGGAGCGTATAGGCGAGCCGGGAGGCGTGAAGGACCATATGGAGGCGCTGAAGATAGCGCAGGAGAGGCTTGAAAGCGACGGTGCGCTTGACTCTTTCGACTCCCTCGACGCTGTAGGCCACAGGGTGGTGCACGGTGGGGAGAGGTTTACGCGGCCCGCCCTCGTGGACGAGGGGCTGATAGAGGCTCTCGAAGAGCTCGTACCGCTCGCCCCGCTCCACAACCCGGCAAACATAGAGGGGATCTTGACGATGAGAAAGATCGCCCCGAAGACTCCGCAGGTAGCGGTTTTCGATACCGCTTTTCATCAGAGTATGCCGAAAGAGGCCTGCCTCTATGCGATACCCCTTGAGTTTTACGAAAGATATGCGATAAGAAGGTACGGATTTCACGGAACGTCTCACGCCTATGTCTGCAAGGAGGCGGCGAAACTGCTCGGGCGCCCCCCGGCTTCGCTGAACATGATAACCCTCCACCTCGGCAACGGTGCAAGCGCCTGTGCCGTGGAGGGAGGCCGGAGCGTAGATACCTCGATGGGCTTTACACCCCTCGAGGGGCTCGTGATGGGAACCAGGTGCGGAGACATCGATCCGCAGATACCGCTGTTTCTAAACGAAAAAGGGGTAGATGTGCAGGAGCTGCTCAACAGAAGGAGCGGCCTCAAAGGGCTTTGCGGGCACAACGATATGCGCGAGGTGTTGAAGCTTGCGGACGAAGGCTGCGACGACGCGAAGATCGCCCTCGAAATATATACCCGCAGAATCCGCAAATATATAGGCGCATACGCCGCTCTTTTGGGAAGGGTCGACGCTCTGGTGTTTACCGCCGGTATAGGTGAAAACAGCCCCGAGGTCAGAGAGCTCTCGTGTCGCGGGCTGGAGGGGTTTGGAATCGAGATCGACCGCTCGAAAAACCGGGCCGGCGAAACCGAGATATCGAAAGAGGCCGGCAGGGTGAAGATTTTTGTTGTAAAAACCGATGAAGAGCTCGAAATCGCAAGGCAGACAGAAGCACTTTTAAGCGACGCTCGGTTATAATCCGTTCAAAAGAGATACAAACTTCAAGGAGAATCAATGCCAATCAAAGTTGCGGTAAACGGAACGGGTCGTATCGGCCTCTGCGTAATCAAGATAGTCATGGAGAGAGACGATATGGAGCTCGTCGCCATCAACACGACCGCCAAGCCGGATATGCTCGAGTACCTGCTCAAGTACGACACGGTCCACCGGGGTATAGATGCGAGAGTGTTGGACGAGGGTACCATAGAGATAGCCGGAAAGGCGGTGAGGATGTTCAGCGAACGCGATATAGAGAAGCTCGACTTCTCATCCGCCGGCGCCGAAGTTGTCGCCGAGTGTACCGGCGTCTTTTTGACGAGCGAGAGCGCCTCCAAACATCTTAAGGGGAGCGTGAAAAAGGTCGTGTTGAGCGCACCGGCCAAAGATGACACACCGACCTATGTCATCAACATAAACAGCGACGACTATGCCGGCGAAGCGGTCGTCTCCAACGCGAGCTGCACCACAAACGCCCTCGCTCCGGTATGCAAGGTGCTCGATGACGCTTTCGGCATAGAGAACGGCCTCATGACCACCGTACACTCCTACACCAACGACCAGAACCTACTCGACGTAAAGCACAAAAAAGATTTCCGCCGTGCCCGTGCCGCCGCGATGAACATGATACCCACCTCTACCGGTGCGGCAAAAGCGATAGGGCTTGTAATGCCGCATCTTAAGGGGAACCTGAACGGTTTCGCGATGCGCGTGCCTACAGCGGACGTGTCGGTCGTCGACCTGACGGTGAACCTGAAGAGAGAGATAAGTGTAGAGAGTATCGACGAAGCGTTCGAGAAGGCGGCGGAGGGGAGCTTCAAAGGCCTGATAGAGATAGACCGCGACAGAAGGGTGTCGAGCGACTTCATAGGCTCTTCGTACAGCTGCACGTACGTTCCGGACCTTACCAGAGTGGTGGGTGAGAGGACCGCGAAGGTGATAGCGTGGTACGACAACGAGTGGGGCTACAGCTGCAGGATGGTGGATATGATGAAGCTGGTGGCGACACGCTGATACGGTCGTCCCAGGGGGCTTAGCCCATTTTCCTGTTGACACCGATCAAATCCTTTTCTGAAAAAAAAGATATAATAAAAAAATACTGATTTGTATTTATGTAGAATACGGCATCGGTTAAACCATTCAGGAGAGAGGGTATGGATGTTACTTTCGATATGTTCATAGAGACTGAAGTGCCGGAAGATGAGGTGATAATCTCGAGGACCGATCTGCGAGGGGTGATAACCTACGTCAACGACACTTTTGCAAAGATATCGGGATACAGCAGCGAAGAGCTGATAGGGAAGCCGCACAATATACTTCGCCATCCCGATATGCCCAGATCGGTCTACAAAGAGCTGTGGGATACGATAAAGGCCGGTAAGAGCTGGAGCGGATATGTGAAAAATATGCGCAAAGACAGGGGGTACTACTGGGTCTATGCCGAGGTCTCCGGGGTCTACAAGAACGGTGAGCTTGTAGAGTACAAGTCGATAAGAAGCCCTGTAGAGAAGCCTATGAGAGTCGAAATGCAGAGGGTATACGACAAGATGCGCGAAGAGGAGCACGAAGATTGGCGTGCCGTTATGTATCTGCCGTACGAGACCGGAAAGAGGCTCATGGAGGAGGCCGATAAGAGGGGGATCAAGGTAGAAGAGCTTATAGGAGAGCTGATCTGACTCTATCTATGGGGACGTGAACGGATGCCGTGCCGGAGGCCGGCATCCGTCGTCTCGTCATGAATCGGCTTTTTTGAACGAAGCATCCTCTATAAGTACCGGGTAGAAGTAGCCGTATCCGAAGTCTACATCCGTTTTTACAACGCCTGTAACGGTTACGGTATCACCCTCTTTTACGTCGGCCGAAGGCGAAGTCACTACGAGGTCGCTTTTGCTTCCGTCTTCTATGTGAACCCAGTCTTTACCCATTACTCCCCTTACCACTTTGGTGACCCTTCCGTTCACCTTGACACTCTTGTCTTTAAGATTCGCACTGTTGTCCAAAATCTCCGCGATCGTATATCCGCCCTCGGCTTTTGCTACTGTCATCGTCCCCGCGCCGTTTGCGTTACCGCTCTCCTCTTTCACTGCAGGCTTCTGCTTCGAATCGCAGTTTTCGCAGTCGTGGCCGCTCTCACCTTTCAACGGGGCTATGACGGCGACAAACAGGACCTTGTCGAATGTACGGTTGAGGGTTTTGCTCGGAAAGTTCTCCATCCACATCTGCGGTGCGAAAGAGACCTTCTCGCCCACTTTCAGCGGAGTCTTCGGACCGGCGATCCAGTATTCGGCGTTTCCGTCATCTATCTTGGCGTATGTATATACGCCCGCATCCATGGTTTCGATTACCGTACCCTCTTTGACACCCGCCTGCTGCTGGGCGCTTTGGTGCATCTGTTCCTGAGCCTCCTGGGCATTCACACCGTAGATCTCAGCATCCGAAGGGGGCTCTTCGGCAGCGGTACTCTCCTGTGTACTCTGCGGCATCACAGTGGGCTTTTGCACCTTTTCATCATCATGTTTCTCTCCACAGCCCAAAAAGAGCAGACCGGCGGCCAGCGCACCCATATAGACTTTTTTCATCGATTCTCCTTACTCTGTTTAGTTTTCGCTGAAAGAAGTGTAGTCATATTATGATTAGATATTATTTAAACTGAATTTGTAGCGGCTGCGGTACGGCTTGAAATGTCGCTGTTTAACAACCGAGAGAAGAGATTTCGAAAAGAGGGCGCCGCAGACTTTATTCGAAATATGTATAGTCGATGAAACAGCAGCCTCGAACTCTCTCCTGAAATCGGACCCGGTTTTGCCTGTACGGCAAGATTCAAAAAAGAGCATCCGCGACACCCGGATTCACTCTGACGATTTGTCGTCGCCTTTTGGAAGCTCCAGCACGAACTCTTTGCCTCCGAACCCATCTTTCGAGCACTTGGCCCTGAAGATCAGTTTTGTCGTCCCCTCCGGTATCCTGAAACCTATCAGATCGGACTCTATGATCTCTTTTCCGCTCTTCGGTCCAAATTCGAGCCGTATCGTTATAGGTTTTCGGTTCTGATCCAGTATCTCCCATTCGCTGACGAAATCCTTGTAGTCTTTGTCGTGGTGACGGATCTTTACGTAGGCTATGTAACTGCCTCCGTAACTCTTTTTGATCTTTGCATCGATAATGTCAGCCTTTTCGGCAAAAAGCGAAGCTCCAAGCAAAACGGAGACGATAGCCAACTTTTTCAACATAGTAAAAGCCCTCCCTTCGGGTTTCTTGCATGCAGCCTGTTTCAAACGCCGCAAAACGGCCGTCACGCCGTAAAAAGCTGCATACATGACCGCATATTATATCAAAACGGAGCTTTCCGGAGTCGATTTTTAATGTAAAGGAAGGTCAATGTACCGAAGATGAACGTTATTTTGAGGGCTTTCCAAGCGACTCGATATATTTTGCCACCGCTTCCATCTGTTCGTCCGTAAGTTTCGTGGCACGGTTTCTCATCATGCTGCCGTATCCGTATTGGTCGAGGTTGCCGGATTTGTACGCCTTCAGTTTCTCCACTGTCTTTTCGGCTTTCCAGCCCGCGATCACTTTACTGACTCCGAGGGAGCTCTTTTCGGCGTGTTCGCCGTGGCAGATAAAGCAAATCTTATTGAAAATATCCGCACCTTCCGAAGCGTATATGGATGATACAAGGAGGATGGTAGATATAGTTGTTTTTTTCATTATGTTTATCCCTTTATCGGTTTTGCTTTTCTTTCATAAAGTATAGCATTTATGGAGTTCGCCAAACTTGAAACCATTATTTAGAAAAAAAGATAAAGATTTTGTAAGCAAAACCGTTATCTCGTCTCCAGATTAAAAAAGCGGTTAGCGGTGATATCAAAGGTTCAATTTCAGTTGATGCCGCAGCATGGTTCACAACTGGAAATCGGTCGGGAATAGATCGATCTCCTGCCCATATTTTTTTACACTATTTTTACATTACTCTTTATAATATATATATTATTTATGAAGTCCATATATAATATTGAAAAAAGTAATCCAAATAGAATAATTAGAGAAAAATAAATCGGAAAGATTACATTTTAATTACAATTTAATAAAACTCCCTTTATAATCAAATCCAATCTTGATCGGAGTCTGCTAATTATGATCTTAAATTATAATTTCAGAATTCCGTACAAGAAGAGCCCATCACGGAGAGCGGACTGCCAAGATCCGTTAGCCGGCGGGTATATATTCGGCAACAATGCAAACCATCAATAAACGAAGAGGAGAGAGGCGTGAATGTAGAGAACAACGGTTCAAACATGGAAGGACCCAAATCGAACAAGAAGATGATTGTCGGGGTTGCGGTGGCTTTTACACTTGTGGGCCTGATAATAGCGTTTATAACGACGATAGCGGTGAAGGAGACATCGGCAGTAAACTTCTGCAGCTCCTGTCACTCGATGAAGCCGATGGCCAATGCCTATCTAAACAGCGTTCACGGCGGTTTCGGCAAAACAGGCTTCGTAGCAAAGTGTACCGACTGCCATCTTCCGCATGAGTCGACCCTCGGATACCTTGTGCAGAAGGTGAGAACCGGTATCCACGACGTAGTTGCGGAGATTACGATGGATACATACAGAATAGACTGGAAGGAGAAGAGGGAAGAGAGAAGGGAGTTCCTCTACGACAGCAGCTGTCTTCACTGCCATGAGAACCTACTCAATGCTACCAAACCGAACAAAAAGGCCTACCTGGCGCATAAGGCCTACTTCTCCGGAAAGCTTCAGGTCGAGGTTGAGCATAAAAAGGAGAAGGCGATGTGTGTAGACTGTCACAAGTATGTAGGACACTACGAACTCGGTAAAGAGCTGGACAAGATAGGTACGG
This sequence comes from Campylobacterales bacterium, assembly GCA_027081015.1. GTDB lineage: Bacteria > Campylobacterota > Campylobacteria > Campylobacterales > Hydrogenimonadaceae > Hydrogenimonas. The sequence goes on from JALWMA010000073.1 coordinate 8,958, forward strand.
TCTACGACGAAGCATACTACAACTACAAGAGAGAGAAGCCCAACTATGCGGCAGCCGAGCCGGAGGAGGAGCAGAGCGCTTCCGAAGGTGAAGAGAGTGAAGCCGACGGTGCGGCCGAAGAATCTGCAGCCGGCGCACACGGGCACGAGTAAAGGAGCGAATGATGAAAGATGGACAGAATAAAAAGCAGCTGCTCCTCGTAGGCGGTCTCGTTGTCGTGCTCGCTTTGGGAGTCTTTGCGATGAGCGGGGTCAACTTTACAAGACTCGTAAAGATCAACAAGAATATCATGCACAATATTGCGGAAGGTGCCCACCCCTTCTTCATGGAGCGCGAGGTTAGCGTCGACTATATCAAACACCATACGGGAAGCACCGATCAGATAGAGCTGAAAGAGCTTCCCCAGGAGTTCAGACCGTTGAACAAATACAAGCATCCGCCGTTTATTATGGGCGCATGCCAGGTATGCCATGCACCAAAAAGGTCGAAACCGGCAGCCATACTGACGCCGACTGTGCAGGAACTGTGCTATAAATGCCATATTCCCGAAGAGAAACCGGAGAAAAATATAAACTGTAACAAGTGCCACAACCCGCACCACGCTCCGAAAGAGCATCTGATAAGAAAGAAAGCTACAGCTACGGAGTGTCCTGTCGGAGAGTTCGAGTATTGAGAACCGATATTGCGGCACATGTGTAAAGACGTCTCGAAATCCGGGTTTTCGAAGCTTCAGGGGGCTGCAGGGCCGGTTGGCCCTCTCCAATTGCGGGCTTTGCCCGGGATTCGCGTAACATCAGAATTATAAGAAAGAAAACGAAAAAGGTATGGGGATGAAGATAAAAGATATCGTCTTTTTAACGATCTTTCTGGTCGTTGCCGGAGCCGGGCTCTATGTAGTGACGACTGTAGATGTTATGAAGAAGATCGAGAGAACCGAAAGCATAATGAAAAGTATCCTCTTCGGTATAAAAGAGGGCCCGCACGAATATTTCCCGACCCATGCCGAGATAACCGAAGAGGAGCTCAAAGAGATCAATGTCACGAAAATCGCCGAAGAGATAGGTAAAGGTATTACAGTCAAGAAGAAAGAGAAGCTCTTCGAGATAGAGCAGAAGACCAAAGAGGCTCTGAATATAACCAAGCAGAAGCTCGAGGAGGAGATGAGACTCAAGCATACCAAGACAAAAGCCAGGGTCGCCAAACTGGTTAAGCTGGAGAATCTTCCACAAAAGTTCAAGCCCCTGAAAAAGGTACTTCACGAGCCGTTCAAAATGGGGGCTTGTGAGCTTTGTCACGTCTCTGCCGGGGCGAAACCGGGTAAGCTTATCACGAAAAATATAGAGGAGCTCTGCTACAAGTGTCACAAAGTCAGGTATAACAAGAAGTATGATCACAAACCCGTTAAGCAGGGCAGGTGTACGGACTGCCACGATCCCCATCAGTCCAACCTGAACAATCTTATCAAGGGCAAATCGGTCAACAACCTCTGTCTGAACTGCCATAAACCTGGCAACAAAAAGAGAATCAAAAAGATTGCCGACATGAGCGGGGCGTACAAGCACAAGCCTGCCGAAAAGAGCTGCGTGGAGTGTCATGAGGCTCACACCGCAGATTATAGTAAGCTTCTAAAAGACGACGGGAAGATGAACCTGTGCCTAGACTGCCACTCCAAACTCGAGAAGCATGTCGATATGAAGAAGTGGATCGAGAATGTGAAATACAAGCACGGTGCAATTACCGACTCGAAGAGGAAGTGTCTTGAGTGCCACAACCCGCACTCTACGAACCACAAGGGTATTTTGAAGAAGCAGCAGGTCAAGATGTGCCTTACATGCCACGACAAAGAGGTCAAAGCCGATGAAGACGGGTATATGCTGATGAATATGGCCAAACACCTCAAAGATAATCCAAACTGGCACAAGCCGATAAAGGATGTCAAAAAAGAGGGTGGATGCGCCGCATGTCACAACCCGCACGGATCGAACCATTTCAGTATCCTGCGAAGATCCTATACGACCGATTTCTATACAGATATAAAGAAAAAGGGCAAGGATTTCATCTGCTTCAAGTGCCACAAGCCCGAGAAGTTCACTACGAAACTCACCGAGAAGGTGACCAAGTTCCGCGATGGAGAGGTGAACCTCCACTATCTGCACGTCAGCAACAAAAAGGGCAGGGCATGTCGCGTGTGTCATGACGAACACGCTTCGAAATATCCGCATCTGATAAGAAGGTATACCGAGTTTGGCGGTATCAAGTTCCCGATGCGCTATGTAGCTACAGATACGGGCGGTTCATGTCAGCCTGCCTGCCACAAGAAATATGAGTATGACAGGGTGAACCAGAGGAACAAGTTCAGCGAAGATGTATTTAAAAAGTAGGACGGGATGATGCAAAAGAGGGGGCCGGCAAATTATCTGTTACTGTTTCTTCTTTTTGCATCGTATACTACCATGCTTTTCGCGGAGGGGAGCAAGGCTGAACCTTCCGCCGACGACGGTGTGCGCAGAGTTGTCGCTATCGTTCAGCCATTCGACAGGGGCGTATATGAAGAGGAGTATATAGACGTATCGATCGAGATAGACCTCGACCGTGTAGATACTATCAAGCTTTTCAGCAGTGAAAATGAAAGGGCTATCATAAGAACAGAGGAGGATAGGGACTTCTACCACTACCTCTTCAGGTTCCCGTTCGGAGAGCACTCAATAAGGGCGGAAGCGTATAAAGACGGCAAAAAGGTGGGTGTAGACAAGATAAAGTTCTACAGGAGGGCTTTTCTGTCGAAGTACTACAGGGTCATTCCGCCTGGGTTCGAAAAGAAGTTTTTCCATAACGGTAAAAACGAAAAGAAGTGTGATATGTGCCACGATATGAGTGTGAACGAAGAGCCGGGTGTCGCGTTTTACGATATCTCCGAATCCAACTGCTTCGAGTGCCACCAGTCTCTGCTTTACAAAAAATTCGCACATGCACCCACGGTCAATTTTGTCTGTCTACCGTGTCACAACGGTAAGACCGGTATAAAAAACAGAAAATATAGGGGAAGATCGAAGTTTCTCTACCCCGACCCTATAGGCGACACCTGTTTTGAGTGCCATAAAAAGAACCAAAAAAAGTGGACGTCGAGAAAGAATATGCACGATCCTGTTGGTGCGGGAAAGTGCAACCTGTGTCACAATCCGCACTCTTCGGATGTAAACAAAAACTTTCTTCGTAAAGAAGTATGGAGCCTCTGCACAACTTGCCATGCAGATAAGAGATCGAAAAAAAGCTATATTAAGCTTTTCAAAAACAGAGCCCTTGCGGGTGAAAGTGTCGATCCGAAATTTATAAAAGGCGATTTCGTATGTATAACCTGTCACGACCCCCACTCTTCGGACAGGCCCTATCTGCTGCGAGAGAGTTATAGGGGCATCGAAAATGTATGTATCACATTTTCCGAAGGGGGAGGATGATGAAAACGATTTTGGCGGCTGTAATTCTCTCTCTAACGATGGTCGGGACCCTTTTTGCCGTAGATTCGGAGATAGAGCTTGTCAAGCCCTACGGTCAGGATATATATCTCACTAAATATGCGGCCGTCGTACTCGATCTTAAACAGAGCGGCGCGAAGAGGGTTACCGCAAAGGTGGGTGACGGAGAGGTTATAGAGCGAAGGATTCCGTCCGACAGGAACTTTTTCTGCTTTACTATAGAGCTTGTGGAGGGGGTAAACAAGATCACCGTTACCGTATACGACCGCGATAGAGAGCTTTTCAAGAGTGTAAGAACCGTCTACCGCGGATCCGTAATAGACAAAAAACTGAAGTATTCGACAAAATTTTTCCATAAGCAGTTTTTCCACAAGAGTGAAAAAGAGAAGGTTTGCGCCGAATGTCACGATATGAGTATGAACGAAGAGAAGGGGGTCGCCTTCGAGAATATTACCGAATCGAACTGTTTCAACTGCCACTATCCAGTAACGACGGACAAGTATCTTCACGCCCCGGCCGCGAACTGGCTCTGTGCGACCAGCTGCCATACGGGTGAGAACGGAAGGTTCAACAGAAAGTACAAGGATGAGTCGAAGTATCTCTATCCCGACCCTATCGCACCCAAATGTCTCTCGTGTCATAAAGAATTCAAAAAAAAGTTTTACGGTGAAAGATATAGACACGAGCCTGTCGACAATGGAAGGTGCAACAGATGTCACGACCCCCACGGATCGGATATCAGCAACAAGTTCCTCAGAAAGAGGGTATGGGATCTCTGTACGACATGCCATGTGGACAAGAAGAGAACGGGGCATGTCGTAAGAACTTTTTCGGGTAAATCGCACCCCACCAAAGGGGTGAAAGATCCTACGAGTAAAACCGGTGAGGAGCTCAGCTGTATAAGCTGTCACAATCCTCATGTCTCCAACAATGGATATATGCTGAGAGACTATATGGGAAGAGGTACAATGTTATGGTGCAAGAGATGCCATCAGAAATAGATGTTAACACAAATTTTTACAAAAATGACCGCTAATTTCGATAAAATAGTGAATCTACAAAGTGACGTGACACAAGGATCATACAAAACTGAGCGCCCCATTATCGGCAACCATGTGCATTTTTATATAGCTTGAAAGGTACGGAGAGCTTGGTTTTTGCGTAAACTCAGTTAAATAAATAGAGGAGGATGGCAACAATGAAAAGGCGGATTATTCCCGTTTTGACTGCAACGCTTTTAGTGACAGGTTCAATATATGCGGAGACAAAAAGCACATTTACGGAGCGTGCATACAGCTCTGTGGTAAAACTTGCAAAGAAGGGTGACCCTAACGCTCTTTTCGCCCTCGGTGAGATGAACTATCTCGGAATGGGCATGCAGAAGAACTATAAAAAGGCCGTCCAATATTTTGAGGAGGCTGCAAAGAGGGGGCACAAGAAGGCTCAGTTCAATCTGGCATATATGCTCTACAACGGACTCGGTGTAGAAAAAGATTACAAAAAGGCCCTGGAGTGGTTCAGGAAAGCTGCCGACCAGGGAGATCCGAAATCTATGCTGTACCTTGGAGACATGTATTACAGCGGTGAGGGGGTTCCGAACAACGAACTCGACTATGCGAAGGCTCTCTACTGGTATACACAGGCCGCAAACGAGGGGTACCCCCAGGCAAACTTCAGGCTCGGCGAGATGTTCTACGAGGGCAGGGGTGTGAAAACGGACCTCGAAAAGGCGAGAGAGCTCTTTTTGAAGGCTGCCGAGCAGGGGCATGCCGGCGCACAGTTTTTCCTCGGCCAGATGTATCTTACCGGCAAGGGGGTACATAAAGATATGAAAAAAGCCAAACGGTGGATGCAAGAGGCCTACATGAACGGCAACAGGGAAGCGAAAAAGGTGATGGACACGTATGGATGGGAGGAGCTTATAAGAAAAGAGATTCTCCCCGGCTACGAAGAGAGCCACTCAGGCTGAACCCAACGATATGCCGGCAGGTAAAATTTGCCGGCTTGTCTAGTTCTCCAATTTTTCGAGATACTCTTTCGCCTCTTGCTTGCCGTCTTTTAGAGCCTTTTTCAAAAGGCGTACAGCCTTCTCCTCATCCTTTTCGATACCGTCGCCCGAAAGGTACATTTTGCCCAGTT
>JALWMA010000074.1 GCA_027081015.1 Campylobacterales bacterium
CCAAAAATCTCTTTGTAAAGATTCCGGAGGGCGTGGACGATGTGGACGCTTCGTTCGTTACCGTCGGCGCCATAGCTCTTCAGGGTGTGCGCCAGTGTGCCCCTACACTCGGTGAAAACATCGCCGTCATGGGTCTTGGGCTTCTCGGCCAGCTTACCGTTCAGCTTCTAAAGGCGAACGGCTGCCGCGTCATAGGAAGCGACATAGACCCCGACAAGATGGAGCTGGCCAAAAAGCTGGGAGCCGACGAAGTCTGCCATGCGCAGGATCTTGTAAAGAAAGGGGTGGAATTCAGTAACGGCTACGGGGTCGACGCCGTCATAATCACCGCCTCTACCGCCAGCAACCAGCCCATCATCGATGCCGGGGATATATCCAGAATGCGCGGGCGTGTCGTAGTGGTCGGCATGGTCGGTATGGATATCCCCCGCAACGAGTACTACAAAAAAGAGCTCGATCTTCGTCTTTCGATGGCTTACGGTCCCGGACGCTACGATCCTGATTATGAAGAGAAAGGCATAGACTACCCTTACGATCTTGTAAGATGGACCGAACAGCGCAACTTCGAAGCCTTTTTGCAGCTCATTGCGCAGGGGCGCATAACCCCAAAAGAGCTCATTACACACCAGTTCGACTTCGACGACGCCATGAAGGCTTACGACCTACTGGAAGGCAAGACACAGGAGAAGTATCTGGGCATCGTACTCAACTACCCCGGTGAAGTGGACCTCGAAACAAACAAAAGTGTACAGATAAGCGAAAAACCGGTTACGCACGAGCACCTCAACGTCGGTCTCATAGGTGCTGGCAACTTCACCAAATCTGTCATTCTTCCCAACCTCAAAAAGGTCGGCGGGTACGACCTCGTAGGGCTCTGCACCGCCACTGGCGTAAGCGCGCACGGAACCGGCGAGAAGCACGGTTTCAAATATATCACTACGGATGAGGATGAGATCTTTGGAAACGGTGAAATAAATGCGGTTTTCGTAACCACCCGCCACGACAAACATGCGGGGAGTGTTCTAAAAGCGATAGAGGCTAAAAAGCACTGCTTCGTCGAAAAGCCGCTCTGCATAAAAGAGGAGGAGCTGGAAGCCATAGCTGCCGCTTACAACGGAAGCAGTATCGTTCAGGTCGGTTTCAACCGCCGCTTCTCTCCGCTGGTTGAGAAGATGAAAAAGAGTGTCGGAGACTCGCCTATGTCGGTTCTTTACAGAATAAACGCCGGTGTCATCCCCAAAAACGTATGGATTCAGGACCCTGAAGTGGGCGGCGGTAGAATAGTGGGAGAGGTGTGCCATTTTATAGACACATGCAGCTATCTTACAGGCAGTGAAGTGGAGTCTGTCTACGCTTCATGCATTCACAAAAACGACAAATCGATCCCCGATGAAGACAATGTAAGCATAGTTTTGAATTACAAAAACGGCTCTACAGCGACCATAAACTACTATGCATACGGCGACAGCAGCATGCCCAAAGAGTATGTGGAGCTCTTTGCCAACGGCATTTCGATGCAGATGAACGATTTCAGAGAATTGACGATCTATGAAAAAGGGCAGAAAGAGAGAGTGAAAAGCGCGAATCAGGACAAAGGTTTCGTAAACGAGTTCAAAGCTTTCAAAGAGGCGGTAAAAAGAGGCGCCCCGGCCATACCTTTTGAATCTATTTACAATACGACAAAGACCACATTTAAAATATTGGAGTCACTTAAATCGAAAAGGGTCATAGAGGTTTGATGTTATGAGGCTTTCGGAGTTTATATATGAGTCGTCCCCCATTTTCCTGCAAAACTTCTTTTGCGGTTTGGAAGGAAGAAGGATTTTCCAAAGACGCTTTTCGCAAAACTTCTTCACTATCTTCGAAGATATTAAAGAGCGCGACAAATTGCCGAAAGATGAACTCGAAAGCCTTCAGTTAAAAAGAATGCGCGGCCAGCTGATCCTGGCATACGAAAACAGCGACTACTACAAAACCCTCTTCGACAGATATATGTTCGACCCGTACGGATTCGAAAGTTTCGACTCGCTCCGCGACCTTCCTATTTTGATGAAAGAGCAGTTGCAGGAAGATATAGAGCCTTTCTTGAACAAAAAGAGCGCTCCAATGGAGTCGGTTACCGTGCGAACAAGCGGCACAACCGGAGCCGGACTGATCTTTCCCGAAACCAAAGAGTGCGAAAACGAAAAGTGGGCGGTATGGTGGCGTTACCGCACGAACCTCGGCATCAATTTCGATACATGGTGTGCAAACTTCGGCGGAAAGGTCATAGTTCCTATCAAACAGACCAAACCGCCATACCATAGGATCATAAAGCCTTTCAGGCAGGTCACTTTCAGCATGTACCATCTCGGGCCGGATACCGTAATAGAGTATGTGCGCGTCATCAATGAAAAAAAGCTGGAGTGGATTCACGGTTTTCCTTCTACACTGGCATATATGGCATCTTTGATGCTGGAGCAGAATCTATCGTTCGACCACCGTATTGCGTGGGTAACCATAGGTGCGGAGAGCCTGCTGCCCCACCAAAAAGAGATCATAAGAAGGGCTTTCGGTACGGCTCCTAAACAGCACTACGGACTCTCGGAACCGGTGGCGAATATTTCGGAGTGCGAGTACGGCTCCCTGCATGTAGACGAAGATTTCGCATATGTGGAGTTTCTCCCTTTAGAAGATGACCCGAACCGCTGCCGTATAGTTGGTTCATCTTTTGCGAACGACGCACTGCTTTTCCTCAGGTACTGTACAAACGACATAGTTACTCTGCCGTCAAAACCGAAAAAGTGCCCATGCGGACGCGCCGGAAGGATCGTAGAGGAGATCGAGGGGAGACGCTACGACTCTATAGTCCAGAAAGACGGTTCGAAAATCATGATTCTGGGGCATATCTTCAGAGATATGGTTAACATCAGGGAGGTGCAGGTGCGTCAGGATAAGAGCGGGTTTGTCACCTTTTATATCGTCCGTTCCAAAAATTACACGCAAAAGGATGAAGAGCTTTTAAGATATGAGATAGAGATGCGTTTCAAGATAGACTACGACATCGAGTATGTCGAAAAGATCGAAAAGACGGAGCGTGGAAAGCTGAGACTCGTAGTTTCGGAACTCTCATGAGAAGAGCCGGTCTGACCCATCTTTTTCATACAATTCGCTACCTGAAGGCGAAGCAGATCTACTATAGGCTCTTTTACGCTTTTCGAAAAAAAGTGCGAAAAGTCATGAAAATCTCTCCCGTTTTCGAGATGGAGGCGAAAGGTATCCCTTTGACGCTTGAAGAGAGTATCGCACCCCTCCCGTCATACAGTGACGTTACGTTCACATTTTTAAATCTTACGCACCGGTTCGAAAAAAAAATAGACTGGAACTTCTCCGGCTTCGGGAAGCTCTGGACATACAACCTGAACTATTTTGAATTTCTATTGCAGCCCGATATGAGCCGCGAAAGAGGTCTTGGGCTGATTGAAGAGTTTATCGGTGATATACGAAACATAAAAGATGGTCTGGAGCCATTTCCCGTTTCGCTAAGAGGGATAAACTGGATCAAGTTTCTCTCCAAACACAAAATAGAGAGCCGAAAGGTAGATTCGTCGCTAAGGGCGCAGTATGCCGTTTTACAAGATAATCTCGAGTATCACC
>JALWMA010000075.1 GCA_027081015.1 Campylobacterales bacterium
CTGTTTGCGGCTTATCTCCTGCAAGCCATCCTCGCCATACTCCTCGTAAAGCTTTTTAAACCGATAAAAACTGTCCCGACTGTAACCGAATACTTTACATGCCCTGGAAACGTTTCCCAGCTCTTTGCCCAGGTTGAGCAGCCCCAACTTGTTTTTGATGATTTTCTCTTGTGTATGCAGATTCATTCTCTCTCTCCTGAACTTCTTGTCCAGGAGAAATTGTAGCTTTTTTACTTGAATGTTGTCAGATTATATTGTGACTAGTGCAGCTCAAAATATAGAAAGAGGTAAAGCCATTCCTCTGAAATTGGTAATTATTACATTTTTCCTATCTATGATCATAACGATCGATGTAACACTGATTGTTCTTGTTCCCATAACGTTATCTCTAAATATAGACCGAAAGGAGTTTATTGTAATTTTAGAGTCCCTGGCTGCCAATACAGGCTCTTCATTGACTCCATTCGGTAATCCGCAGAATCTTTTTATCTATTGGTTCTATGATCTACGTCCGGATACTTTCGTTGAAGCGATCGCTCCTTTTTCGTTGAGCTTTCTTTGCATACTTGCGGTGATTTCACTTTTTCTTACGACAAAAACATCGGTCGTCAATAAACCTGTGCAGAAGGTCGATAAAAAAGCATATTGCTATGCTGTGCTTTTAATAACGGTGATTTTGACGATACTGCATATTGTCCCGACCGAAACGGCGATTATTGTTATTGTATTTGCCCTGGTTTTTGATCGTAGGGCCTTTAGGGTTGATTATACGCTTCTTGTTACATTCTTACTGTTCTTCGCAATAGCGGATAATCTGAAAACCATACTTGCTCCTATGCTAAACCATTCCGGCCATATTTTTCTATTTTCCGCTTTGGCGAGTCAGGTAATAAGCAATGTGCCGGCGACGCTGCTGTTTGCGGAACATACGCATAATTGGCAAGCGTTACTGTGGGGTGCAAACGTAGGTGGGCTGGGAGGGCTGTTCGGATCAATGGCAAGGCTGATAGTCTATAAAATCTATGTTAGGCATGAGAGTACAAATGATACCGCCAGATTTACACTGCTGTTTTTGGTAACTGGTTATATAGCTGTGCTATTCTCGATAGGATTGTATTTTGTTTTATACCCATAAACCCGTAGTTTAAACTCTCAAAATCACTTTTAAAATCGCTTCAAAAAACTGCACTTCGGATGTGTGATCGGGGTCTTATACCTTCTTGGATTGTATAGAGAGTTAACGTTTCGTTAACCATTCAATGTTATTATCATTATAATAAAGGAGTGAAAAATGAGGATAGAGAATTTGGCTGTTAACAAAAACGGTTTTGCGTTCGATCCGACAAGCGGCGAGACTTTTACTCTGAATGAGACGGCTAAAGAGATCATAGAAGATCTGGCCAGAGGAGTAGAAGAGAAAGAGATAGCGAAAAAGCTTTCCGAAGAGTATGATGTGACTCAGGAGGAGGCGATGAACGATGTTCTGGATTTTAAAGAGAAACTGAAACTTTATGGACTCCTGTCATGATTATAGCGGTTAGCGGAGTAAACGATACGGACAATCCGGGGCCGGGTATCGGTGTGGCGAGAAGCCTAAAGGAAGCCGACTCTTCCATAAAGACCGTGGGTCTTAGCTACGATGTCCAGGACCCGGGCAACTTTATGGATTTCGTGATAGACAAAAGCTACGTTTTGACCTACCCGTCACAGGGGTGGGAGCCTATATTCAACAGGCTTTTGTATATAAAGGAGAGTTACGGTCTCGATGCCGTCATTCCCACACTGGATGCCGAGTTGCCGTCGTATATCAAGTATCAGGATGATTTGAAGGAGGCAGGTATAAAAACTTTCCTGCCGAATCTTGAGCAGTTTGAATTAAGAAGCAAAGAGAATCTTGGTGATATTAGTGAAGCACTGAAAATTTCGTATCCGAAAACCAAAAAAGTTTTCAATATCGACCAGCTTAAAAAGGCGGTAAACGAGATAGGGTTTCCGTGTGTGGTAAAAGGGAACTATTACAAGGCCTATAAAGTCAAATCTTTACCTGAAGCCGTTTACTATTTTACGGAGATTTCTAACGAGTGGGGCTTTCCCATACTGGTTCAGGAGATCGTAAATGGGGATGAGCTCAACGTCATAGGAGCCGGTGACGGAAAAGGGAACTTGTTGGGGCTCGTGGCTATAAAGAAGATGACGACCACGCATCTTGGAAAGATATGGAACGGCGTTACGATCAGGCATGAGAAGCTGCTGAAAGTAGCCGAAGATTTCGTTGCCGAATATAAGTGGAGGGGTCCTTTTGAGCTCGAGTGTATAGTAGATGAAGATAATATCATTTTGATAGAGATAAATCCGCGGTTCCCGGCCTGGGTATATTTTGCCACGGGCGTGGGGGTGAATCTTCCCAAAAGAGTTTTGGACGTTATGTTCGATAAGAATAGTGATATGTCGGGCGATTATGAGAGCGGAAAGATGATGGTCAGATATACATACGAGCTTATTACGGATATCGAGAAGCTGAGTGAACTGGCCACGAAAGGAGAAAGCAATGGCTAAAAAAACTTATGAAAAACCCACCATAATCAAGGTAGAGAGCAGCCACTCGAAAGCCGGAGTTCCCATGCCGAAACAGAAAATCAGAAAAAAGATAGGGGGAGTGGCTATTGACGAGATGGTGGAGAGATTCGGCTCTCCGCTCTTTATTTTCGATGAAAAGGCTATAAGAGAGAAGTACAGAAGCGCTTATGAAGCGTTTTCGAGCAGGTATCCGAACGTGCAGTTTGGATGGAGCTATAAGACCAATTATCTAAAGGCGGTCTGTGCGGTTTTTCACCAGGAAGGCGCTATCGCCGAAGTGGTAAGCGAGTTTGAGTATGAGAAAGCGAGAGAGTTGGGCATAGAGGGGAAAGATATCATATACAACGGTCCCTATAAGCCTTACGACTCTCTGGTTACGGCGGCGAAAGAGGGTGCCAAGATCCATATAGATACTTTCGATGAGATAAACGATCTTGAAAAGGTTGCCGATGAGCTTGGATTTGAGATTCCTGTGGCCATAAGACTCAATATGGATACCGGAATCTACCCGCAATGGAGTCGCTTCGGGTTCAATATAGAAAGCGGTCAGGCGATGGATGCGGTAAAACGCATAAAGGCCGGCGGTAAACTCAGGCTCACAGGTCTTCACGCTCATATCGGAACTTTTATGCTGGATGCGAACGCATACAAGGTAGAGACCACAAAAATGGTCAGGCTGATGAATGAAGTGGAAGAGAAGGTCGGATTTACGATCGAGTATATCGACGTCGGCGGAGGTTTCGCTTCAAAAAACCATCTAAGGGGTATCTACCAGCCGCCGGAAGTTGTCGTTCCGACGATCGACGATTATGCGGAAGCCATAACAAGCGCACTGTATGAAAACATCAGAGGAAACAGCTACCCGAAACTATATCTTGAAACCGGAAGGCATCTTATAGACGAGGCCGGATACCTGGTGACTTCGGTGGTTGCCAGCAAAACTCTGCCCGATTCCAGGAGAAGCTACATTGTAGATGCGGGCGTAAATCTTTTATATACCTATTTCTGGTATAAATTTAACATTGAGCTGACGAGAGAAGTCAGCGGTATAAGTGAACCGGCCATGATAAACGGGCCGCTATGTATGAATATAGACGTAATAGACGAGTCGATCCTGCTTCCGAGGTTAAGAAGAGGGGACAAACTCGTGATCTCTCCGGTAGGGGCGTATAACGTTACCCAGTGGATGCAGTTTATCAGGTACAGGCCGAGGGTTTTGATGGTTACGGAAGAGGGGAACGTGGAGTTGATAAGGGAAAGAGAGGAGTTGAGCGATATAGAAAAGAGAGAGATTCTACCGGACAAACTGAAACTTAAATGATGAAACCTCTGATCGGTAAGGCGGGCTTGAAAAGTTTTCAACCTTACATAAATTCTATAGTAGCCGCATATGCGGAGATACTGTTTATCAAGAACAGAAAGATAGGTATTCTGCTTATTATTGCGACGTTCATTAATCCAAACGTTGCGATAAGCGGAATTTTAGGGGTGGCTTTCGTCCTTCTTTTTGCCGCCTATATCAGGATGGACCCGGAGTTTTTGGAGAGCGGTTTTTATATCTACAACCCTTTGCTGGTGGGAATGAGTATAGGTTTTCTCTTTAAACTCTCGCTCGTAACAGTTTTTTTGATAGCGGTCGCTACTGTTTTGACCTTTTTGGTTACTATAGTTTTGCATACCCTACTGTCATACTATCTCATTCCAATACTCTCGCTGCCTTTTGCGATAGTCAGCTCTATCGTTTATTTAGCGTCGCTTAACTACTCGAACCTTTTTGTAGAGACTCTTTACAACCATTCAGGGCTTTTGAACGGCTCTTTTTATATGCCGGTGTGGATAGACTCTTTTTTCAAATCTATAGGGACTATTCTTTTCTTGCCCAATTTTTGGGTTGGTGTCTTCTTTTTCCTCTTCATTCTTTTCCACTCCAGGATAATGGCGATCCTGGCGGTTGCCGGATACTACTTCGGGGTCTATATACATTCGCTGCTAAGCGGTTCGTTTATCTCTTCCCTGTTGAATCCGTACGGGTTCAACTATATTCTGGTCGCTATCGCTTTGGGCTCGATATTTTTGATCCCGGGCATCAGAAGCTATTTCATGGCAATGCTCGGGGTGGGGATTGCGGTGTTGCTCGTAGACTCTACGGCGATTTTTTGGACTCTCTACAAGATACCGGTTTTCACCCTGCCTTTCAATTTCACCGTGATAAGCTTTCTGTTTGTGCTTCGCCTTGTAAGATACAAAGAGTTTGCATATGTGATAAAGAGAACACCGGAAAACAGTTTGAGCTACTACCTCATGAGCCTTTTCAGGTTCAGGACGAACGAAGTCGGTATATTTTTGCCCTTTTCGGGGACATGGAGCGTATATCAGGCTTTTGATGATGTCTGGACCCATCAGGGCAGATGGAGATATGCCTACGACTTTGTCATAAGAGACAAAGATGGCAAAAGCTACAAAAACAGCGGGAACTTTCCAGAAGACTACTATGCGTTCAAAAAGCCGGTGCTCTCTCCTGTTAGCGGATATGTAGTTGAAGTTGTGTCACACCATAAAGACAACCCGATAGGAGAGGTGGACAACATAAACAACTGGGGAAACTACCTAATCTTGTCTACAATCGGCGGCGCCTATGTAGAGATCTCCCACCTGGCCCAAAACTCTTTACGGGTAAAAAAGGGCGATTACGTCGAAGCGGGACAGATAGTGGCTCTTTGCGGCAACAGCGGGTATTCGCCTGAGCCGCACATCCATATTCAGGTTCAGGAAGGCGCATATCTTGGCTCCAAAACGATCCCTTTCAACTTCGTCGCCTATTTGAAAAAAGAGAGTATCTTTTTCTACGATAGACCTAAAAAAGATGAGAAGATATCCAGCTTCAGCGCCGATAAATCACTCGACAGCAAATTCAGTTTTGTATTGGACTCTGTGTATCGTTACGAAGTTTTTGAAGATGAAAAGAGAATAGACGAGTTCAGCATAAGAGTGGAGATGGATAGATTCAGCGGGAGGTTTTTCTTTGAAGACGAGCAGAAGAACCGGCTCTTCTTCGCCAAAGATTACGGAGTATTCTATTTTTATGATTATGTTGGAAGCGACAGCAGTTACCTCAAAAAGTTTTTCATTGCCGTTCCGAGAGTACCACTCGTAGACAACAGCAGGGTGAGATGGAGAGATACGCTGACACCAAGAATAGTTTACGGTTGGTTTAAAAAAGAGCTTCTAATGTTTTTGGCCTCTTTTTTCAGCCGCGGGTTTTTATATAGGGGGATTTGGGAAAAAGATAACGATATCATAAAGGGTGTAATTGAGTTGAAAGGTGAAAAAATGGTCTGCATCGTCAAGATTGATGAAACGCATTTTTTTGAATCGATCGAGGTTGAAAATATGGTGATAAGGAGGAAAAAGTGAAAAAGAGAGTCTTGTTGATTTCGTTAATGGCGGCTTTGTCTTTGGCTGCATCCGAGATAAATACGGTAACACCGTTTGCCGGTTATGTCGGGTATGGAGATAACAGTGTGAAAGACAAGGGTTTCTACGGCGGGGTCTATATGAGCAGAAAAGAGATGCATCAGCAGTTCGATTTGCAGTATAGCCATTTGAAGCTCGACTATAAAGACGACACTCCGACGTTGGGGCAGAACGATTTTACATTTGTCTACTCAAACTTCAGCACTCAAAACTATATTGTTAAAGGAGGGGTCCACTATATCGATTCGGATGACTACCTTACCGATGGGGGCTTGGTCTTTTTCGGCGGGGTAAACTATTATGAAAAAGAGAGTTTCGATATAGGGATTGACGCATATTACTCCAACTACGGCAACTTCTCTCCAGCACTGAATGTATGGCAGCTGGCCCCATCGGCAGGAAAATATTTCCGTACCGCTCGATCAGGAGATTTTTACCTTAGTCTGCAATATATCTATATTACGTTTGAAGAGAGCAATATTGTAGAAACGGTAAATAGTCACAGTGCCAGACCGAATATGCATACCATAAGGAGTGTTACGGAGTATGACAACAATAACCATTCCGTCCAGCTTTCAGTAACGAACTATTACGGAAAATTTACAACCACCGGATACGTTTGGGGAGGCAAACAGGCCTATGCGGTAAGAGACGGCGGTTTTACGGTATATAATCTTGCGGAGGTTCATAAGGGTGGGGCCGGACTAAAAATAAACTATAAAATAAAAGAGAAACTTGGCTTCGGTTTTGACCTCGCGTATGAAAAATTTACCGACACCGAGACAGCGGAAGATACAAATATGTATACAGCAGGCTTGTCGTTTAGTTATATTTTCTAGGGGGTATTTATGAAAAAATTAGTCTTGTTTGCAATATTGGCCGTCTTCTCTTTCGCTTATGAGGATTTTATAAAGAGATCCTATTATGACTCCTACAATTATGAAAAGATGGGAGATTATGAAGATGCCATAAAATCGTTGATGCCCGTATTGCAAAAATATCCCGATGCCTACACGCCAAACCTTAGGCTTGGTTGGCTATACTATCTTGAGAAAAAGTATAAAAACGCCCTCCATCACTACAAAAAAGCGGCTGTAGCCGTAAAAAGTGCAATACCGCCCAGGCTTGGAATAATTAATATATATACTCTTCAGCAAAAATATGATGACGCGCTTAAGATATGTAACGATATATTAAAGACGGACTATTACAGCTATTATGCAAACCTCTATCTTGTGAAAATTCTCATAGGCAAGAGAGATTTGACCAATGCCAAAGCCGTTGCATTCAAGATGCTCTCTCTATATCCGACCGATACTCCTTTTTTGGAGCTTTTGGCAAAGATATATCAAAGATCGAATGACACAGAGAGTGCAAAAAAAGTTTATGAAGATATCTTGATTCTTGATCCCAAAAATTTTTCCGCTTATGAGTTTTTTAAATCTCTTGAAGGATAGATTAGCCACCGTCATACCTGAAGCATACTCAAGCAACCGTGAGGGAATGATTATTGCTTGTAAACATATGTGTCGAATAAAAAGGGGTGTCGTTTCCTTTTTGGCATAAGTAAGATAAAAAGGAGTAACAATGAATGTAAGCTCAAGTGGCTCAATGCAACAGATGCGTATGCAAAATATGCAAGGTGTCGGTAGTGGGCAAGGTAATGGTGGCATGAGAGAGATCATGCAAAAACTATCGCCAGAAGATAGAAGTGCATTGAAAGAGCAAATGAGCTCTCTTTCTCAAGCGGACAGGCAGTCAATGATCTCTCAAATGAAGCAAGTCGATGCAACATCCATGAGTAGTGCTGATTATGCACAAACACTTTTAGATATGGTGAGTCAAACCGATTCAGAAGAGTCCAGTTCAAGTGAATTCGGCTTCTCTACATATGCCTAAGATGTTCAGCTCTCAAATTATGCAAAACTTTTGAAGTTCTGCATAACGGACAGTTACATATATCGGCCAACAATTCATTCAGGAGTGTTGGCCGGTATCACTCTTTCGAAAGAAATCCGATAACTTTTCTCATTGAAGTCTGTATTTAGGTCCGTGGATTAGGGTATACTAACAACGACTATGATTTAGGAGCGAAAAGATGAAGAAAGTGGTGACAAATTCTATTATGCTATTAGTAGCGGTATCATGCATATCTACATATGCGGGTGAGCATACAAAACATCACAAGATACATACTGTAGTTGGAGTTGAAGCACTTTCGCCAGAACTCAGAAGCTTGTTGTCACAAGAGATGACTGCTTTGCAAAAAGGGGCAATGTCGCTTGTTCCGGCTCTTGCTTCAGGTAATTGGGATGAAATTGAAAAAATATCCAAAAAAATAAAAAACAGTTATATTTTAAAACAAAAACTTACAAAAGAGCAGGCAAAAGAGCTGCACAGTAAGCTACCGCCGGCTTTTATAGAGTTGGATAAATCTTTTCATAAAGATGCCGGAATGCTTATGCATGTAGCTGAAAAGAGAAACGCCGAGTTGGTCAACTTCTACTTTTCCAAGATGATCAATGCATGTGTCAACTGTCATTCCAAATTTGCAACTCATAGATTTCCGGCGCTTAAGATAGAAAATTCGGATGAAGAGCATGGACACTAAGCGGAAGAGCCATGAAAGAGAAGAAGATTGCCCCCCATTATTGAAATATGGGTAAATTGAATAGATATCGCCTTTTATAACATAAAAGCTTTTTCCACACCGTCTCAGGTTACAGCTGCAAAAACGGTCGCATTGCCGTCTCTATCTCGTCGAGATCGTAGCGGTGGTCGGTGAAGTAGTCGAAGGCTATGATTCCCTGCTGCAGCAGCATTTCCGAACCGTCGAAGGTGGGAAGATTCAGTTTTTCGGCCTCTTTTAAAAACGGCGTCTTTTTGCCGTATATGACGTCCACCGCGCATTTGGCGTTCGAGAGGGCCTTGTCGAGCAGCTCTTTGGGCATCGGGAGGCTCTCGTCTTCCAGGCCTGCGGATGTGTTGTTTATGACCGCATCCTTTGCCTCTGCATGGAAGCCGTCCCATGTGTGGCATACGAAACCCTCTTGCTTGAACCACTCGAGCCTGCCTGCCGACCTGTTTACTACCTCTACATCGATGCCTCGGCTTCTGAGGTAGAGCGAGAGTGCCCTTGCCGTGCCGCCTGCGCCTATGATGAGGGCGGTTTTTACATCTCCGAGTCTTGTAAGGGCTCGGTAGAAGCCGGGGGCGTCGGTATTGTAGCCGTAGAGTTTTCCATTTTTTAGTACAAGCGTATTTACCGCTCTCACTTCGGCCGCGAAGGGCTCTACCTCGTCCGCCGCGAGCATTGCCGCCTCTTTGTGCGGAACGGTGATGTTCGCCCCTTTGAGCTCAAGATTGAGGAAGGTTTCGCGCAGTTTCGACCCATCTTCGAGAAGCCGTCTGGTGTAGCAGCCGGGGTAGCCAAGTTTTTGAAATGCGAGGTTGTGCATAAGCGGCGATTTGGAGTGGTGTACCGGGTTGCCGAATATGGCGAAGAGCTCTCTCATTAAAGTTGGGACTCTCTCTCTTTTTCGTTTTTAGTCTGGGGCGATCTGAGATCGTCGAGTGTGCTGCGCAGTGCCGCCAGTTTGTTCTTGACCTCCAGATACTCCAGCTCCGGCACGCTGTCGGCGACGATTCCGGCACCCGCCTGCAAAACTATTTCGTCCGGTTTTATGAGGGCCGTTCTAATGGTTATGGAGCTGTCCATATTGCCGTCGAAGCCAAAGTAGCCTACGCTTCCACTGTAAAAACCTCTCTTGATTCCCTCGAATTCCGCTATGAGCTCCATAGCACGAATCTTCGGCGCTCCTGTCATCGTGCCGGCCGTGAAGGTGGCGGCGAAGAGGTCGAACATATCTTTTCCATCGTCTATCTTCGCCTCTACGTCACTAACCATGTGCATTACGTGAGAGTAGCGCTCCACACGCATCAGGGCGGTCACCTTGACCGTTCCGGCCTTCGCGACTCTGCCCACATCGTTACGCCCGAGATCGACCAGCATTATATGCTCCGCGCACTCTTTCGGGTCGTTCAGCATCTCCTCTTCGAGCTCCCTGTCCCGGTCTATGGTTTTGCCCCGTTTCCTGGTTCCCGCTATCGGTCTAAGCAGAATGTTGCCGTCTGTCAGGCGCACCATAACTTCGGGCGAGCTTCCGGCTATCGCGAAATCTTCGAATTCGAGCAGAAAGAGGTAGGGGGAGGGGTTTTTCGAGCGCAGAATGCGGTAGAAGCTGAATGCGTCCACCTTCGCCTTTTCGCAGTAGCGGTTGGACATAAGTATCTGGAAGACGTCGCCGCTTCTTATCATCTCTTTCGAGCGGTTCACCATATCGTGAAACCTCTCTTCGTCGAAAGCGAAAGCCGCCCCGCCGCTCTCTTCTATCGGTATCATCTCGAGATAGGAGTAGGGCGACTCAATGAGTTCAATGAGAGAATCGAACGTTTCGGCCGTGGATTCGTCTGTCGCTATGAGGCTCAGTTCGCTCGTTTTGTGTGAAAATGCAAGTACCAGCTTCGGGCGGATCATGTCGAGGTCGGGAATGTTGTCCCTGTCGGCCAGCGAGTCCATGTAGGGCTTTAGTACCGGCTCGAAGACCTTCACCATGTCGTAGCCTATGTAACCGATAAACCCGTCTATGAAACCGAGGCCGGTTTCGATGCGCTTGTTTATATACAGGTTTTTGTCTATCGTGGAGTAGTACTCTTTCAAAAAGGTGAACGGGTCAGTTTCCGGGTTGTGTACGATCCCGGTTTCGTCTATGTAGGTGGTCCGGTTCTCTTTATATACGAGCCGCTCTTTGGCACCTATGAAGATGAAGCTGAAGTTTCCCTCTTCACTGCCGCCCACACTCTCGAAGAGCATGGTGATCTCGTCTTTGAAGTGCTCTCTAACCTTCGCATAGAGTGCCGGCGGTGCGAACTGGTCGAAGAGTATCTTTTTTATAAAAACCATCAGGCTACTTTTTCGTCGTGATGTAAGCGTTCTGGTTTATCCGCTTTTTTACGCGGTCCAGATCTTTTTTGGCCGCACTTCTGCTCAGGTACGGGCCTACGAGCACCTTTTTGTACGGCGTGCCGTTTTTTATGCCTTCGACTATGATGTAGCTCAGCCCCTCCTTTTTTATGGAGTCGAGGAATCTCTTATCCGGCGGGTAGCGGAAAAATGCGCCTACCTGTATGAAATATTTTCCGGAGGCGGCAGCGGGTTTCGGCTTATGCTCTTTGGTTTCGGCGGCCGCTGCTTTCGTCTGCTCCTTTTTGGGAGCGGCCTCTTTCGGTACCTGCGGCTTTGCCGGCTTTTCGGCAATCTTCTCAGCCGCCTTTTCACTCTGCCGCGCCTCTTTGGGAGCGCTCTGCTTCAGCCTCTCTATCGCCTCTTCTATCCTCTTTTCGCTCCCGTTCTCCTCCTCTATCGGCACCTGCTCAAAAAGCGGCTCTTTCACCGGTTCGGAGGGTTGAGTAACCGGTTCCGGAGGAAGTATTACCGACGAGCTTGGCCTATTCTCATCCTCTATAAGGCTCTTTGTGACGAGTATGATCAAAATGAGAACAAGCAGCAGGATCGCAGCGGCAAGAAGTATCTTTTTCAAACCGGACGGCTTTTGCGACTTTATGATTAAATTGTCGAGTTCGTCTTCTCTCTCTTCCATCTCTTCTCCTTCCGTACGGTTTCGGTGTCGTTTTTGCGGTTACATATGTTTCGACCAGGATGCTCCCCGCTCCTTCGCGTAGAGCCGGTAGGGGAGTATCAGTATATTGTACTCCCGCGGCAGGTCGGGAGAGGGGAACATTCTCCACTCCTTCGGCAGCTTGGTGGCCAGCTTCGTCGAAAGCAGGCGTCCGAGCTGGTACGCTTCGGAGAGTGCCGTATGCCCTTTGTGCACATACAGATGCAGGTGGCCTGGGGTCTTCGACTCGTAGGCCGTGAAGTTGATGAACCCCTCTTCTCTTAGAAGAAGCTGCGCCCTGTGCCAGAACCTTTCGGGGTTCCGGCCGTTGTAGTCGAATACGATGTTCTCTACCTTCTGGTGCCGGTTTATCAGGTCGTGGGCTATAACGGCCCTCTTGTCGCCGTGTTCGTTCATGACCGTTCTCGTGAGCGGCTTGTCGATGCGTTCGAACTTGTTGTAGAAGACCCTTCCGTTCATGTTTATCTTGTTCACGATCGTGGAGTGCTGCACATAGTAGTGGTCGGTCACGATCTTTATGAGCTGTGTATCGACATTATACATCATAATCCTTTTGAGGAGCCGCGGCCTGCGGCACAATCTATGCGCAGGCTGTTTGAGTGAGCATTAAAAGCGCTCTTCATGGCTCTTGTTCGAGGCTTTATCATCGCTCTAATATGTGGGCCTGTCGTAGATGACGAAGCGTCTGGCGAGTGCCGTCATGCTCTCTTTTATCTCCGCCTGCTTCTCTTCGTTCGATATGTCGTCGAGAACGTCGCATATGGCGTTGGCTACGGTTTCGAACTCCGCCTCTTTCATTCCGCGGGCGGTGAGCGCCGGCGAGCCTATGCGTATCCCGCTCGTGACGAACGGGCTTCTCGTTTCGCCCGGTACCGTATTTTTGTTTACGGTGATCCCGGCCCTGCCGAGTGCCTCGTCGGCATCTTTGCCGCTGAACTCCCTGTTCAGGAAAGATACGAGTACGAGGTGGTTGTCGGTGCCTCCGCTCACTACGTCGTAACCCCTTTTCATCAGTACGTCGGCCAGGACGGAGGCGTTGGCTTTGACCTGCCTTGCGTATACTTTCCAGGAGTCGTCGAGGTTTTTCGCAAAACCTACCGCTTTCGCCGCTATCACATGCACGAGCGGGCCGCCCTGAATGCCGGGGAAGATCGCACTGTTGATCTTTTTGGCCAGATCTTCGTCGTTCGTCATGATGAGTCCGCCGCGCGGGCCTCTCAGCGTCTTGTGCGTGGTGGTGGTCACCACGTCGCAGTGGGGGAAGGGGTGCGGATGTTCGCCCGCCACGACAAGTCCGGCTATGTGTGCGACGTCGGCCAGCAGCAGCGCGCCGACGCTGTCGGCTATTTCGCGGAACTTAGCGAAGTCTATCTCTCTTGCATACGCGCTTGCGCCGCAGACGATCAGTTTGGGTTTTACGATCTGTGCGATGTCGGCGACACGGTCGTAGTTGATCCGGCCGTCGAGCTCCACGCCGTATGTAAAGCTCTGGTAGTTTTTGCCCGAAAAGCTCACCTTCGCACCGTGTGTCAGGTGCCCTCCGTGGCTCAGGTCCATTCCCAGTATTTTGTCTCCCGCTTTGAGCAGGGCGGCGTAGACTCCGCCGTTTGCCTGGCTGCCGGAGTGGGGCTGGACGTTGGCGTATTCGCATCCGAAGAGTAGCTTCGCCCTGTCTATGGCCAGCTGCTCCACGGCATCGGCATATTCGCATCCGCCGTAGTAGCGCTTGTAGGGGTAGCCTTCGGCATATTTGTTCGTAAATACGCTTCCCTGAGCCTCCATCACCTCCGGAAAGGTGAAGTTTTCACTCGCTATCATCTCCAGGTGGTCGGTCTGTCTCTGTAACTCTTTTTCTATGATGTCGTATACTATGGGGTCGTTTTGCTGTAAAACTGTCATCTCTTTTCCTCACTCTTTTTTTCTTTCTCTTCACTACTATCCTTCTGCTTCAGCGGGCGCATGGCCGGGAAGAGGATAACGTCGCGGATGGAGTGGCGGTTTGTAAGGAGCATAACCAGCCTGTCTATTCCTATCCCTTCTCCCGCGGTTGGCGGCATGCCGTAGCCGAGCGCCTCCACGTAATCCTCATCCATGTGCATCGCTTCGTCGTCGCTCTCTTTCAGTTTGGCCTGCGCCTTGAAGCGCTCGTACTGATCGAGCGGATCGTTGAGCTCGCTGAATCCGTTGGCTATCTCCTTGCCGGCGATGAAGAGCTCGAAACGTTCGGCTATATCGGGGTCGTCGTCGCTTCTGCGTGCAAGCGGGCTTATCTCTATAGGAAAGTGCGTGACGAATGTGGGGTCGATCAGCTTCTCTTCGACGAATGCGTCGAAAAGCTCACCCCAGAGCTGCCCTTTGCCGAGACCCTCTTCGACTTCGACGCCGCTCTTTTTCAGGTAGTCGCGCATGGCGTCTCTATCTTCCAGAATCGATTCGGGCACACCGCCTATCTCCACAAGCGCCTCTTTGTAGGCGATTCGCCTAAAGGGTGTCGAGAAGTCGATCTCATATTCGCCGTAGGGGAGTTTTTTGGGCAGTCCGAGCTCCTTGAAAAGGTACTCGAACATCTTTTCGGTAAGCTCCATCAGATCTTCGTAGCGGTGGTATGCCCAGTAGAACTCTATCATCGTGAATTCTGGGTTGTGGGTGTGGTCCATACCCTCGT
>JALWMA010000076.1 GCA_027081015.1 Campylobacterales bacterium
TCAGCAGTGTAAAGATCGAAGGTGAAAAGGCTATCGTGACACTGCCGAGCGACCAGAAGTCGAAAGCGATAGGAAAGAGCGGAATAAACATAAGACTCGCCTCGATGCTCACCGGCTACCAGATAGAGCTCAACGAGATAGCCTCGACCGCAGCCGCGGGAGAAACCGCCTCCGAAGAGGAGAAGCAGCTAAACCCCGACGCGTTGAAAGCGCTGTTCGGGGAGTAGGGCGAAACCTGACGGTCAGTGAATGGTGAATAACGAAAAGTGAAAAGTCAAAGAGCTGCACAGCGCCACCATTCACCATTCACTATTCACTAAATAACTACTCTCTCTTCGCATACGGGTTCAGCCTCCAGAGAACCAGATCGGCCAGCACGTTGCCCAGCAGCGTCAAAAAGGCGGTAATGATCAATATACCCATTATCACCGGATAGTCCCGGCTCAGTGCCGACTGGTAAAACAGCAGCCCCATGCCGTTTATCGAAAAGATCGATTCGATGATGACGCTTCCGCCTATGAGCCCGGGCAGGGAGAGCCCCAGAATCGTTACGATCGAAGGCATCAGGTTCGGCAGTATGAACCTTTTTCGTATAGTGGTGTCGTCTATGCCCCTGGCCCTGGCGAAGAATATGTAGTCGCTCTTTAGAATCTCCAGCGTCAAAGAGCGCACGTACATCGTAAGCCCACCGATACCCCCGAAGACCATTACGAAGATCGGTATCGTAAGGTGCCACGCCTCGTCGAGAACCCTCCAAACCCCCTCTTTCGGTTCGATGCTGTGCAGACCGCTTATAGGGAACCAGCCCAGCTTCAGCCCGATGAGCAGAATGAGAAGAAGCGCCAGGTAGAAAGAGGGCATCGCGAAGCTGAGCAGGGAGAGCTGTTTTGTCGCTCTGTCCCGTACGGTTCCGCTCTTTGTAGCCGCACCTATACCGAGTTTCAACGCTGTTACGAACACAAGCACCATGGAGACGATATTCATCGTCAGTGTGATCGGTATGCGCGCACCGATCTCATCGATCACCTCTTTGCCGCTGGAGAAAGAGAGTCCGAAATCGAGATGCAGCATGGCCCATACCCAGCGCAGATACTGCTCCCATAGGGGCTTGTCGAGTCCGTATATCGCTTTTAGATGCTCTATCGACTCTTTCGTTATGTTCGGGTTGAGTTCACCGGCCGCAAAAAAGCTGTTGGGTGCGGCATGTATGGCCATAAAAGAGATAAGCGAGATAAGAAGAAGCATCCCGCAGATGTAGAGAAGTTTTTTAAAAAAGAGTCTCATCGCACTTTTTTCAGAACCAGATCCCTGAGGTATTTGACCCTGTAGCTCTCGTCGTGCATCGTTCTGTTGTCCTCCTCTATATGAAGGGTTTTGTGCTCACCTCCTATGGAGAGAAAACCGAGCCTGCTGCTTTCACCCACGTTTAGAACGATGTTCCTTCTCTCTTCGTTTACATCGTCGACCCTGTAGGTAGTGCTTCTCCACCTGTTCTTACTCTTGATCCTCATTTTACCGTCTGGGTGAAACTCATACACGAAAGCGCCGTTTTCAGACTCCCACCTGCCTATGAGGCTCTTTGCCAGCTTCGACGAAGCGGCTCTCTTTTGCGCACTATTTACCCCAACCGTCTCTACTACCGGAACCTCCTGTGAAAGCTCCTCCCATGTTCCGTCGCCTTTAAGGACGATCTCTCTACCGCCTTTGTTTATCAGGGTAACCTCTTCGTACCTCCCGTCATCTTTGAGCATTATAACCCTGCCGTCTTCGAGCTTGACGAACTCTGATGCGAAAGCGAAGATGGAAAGTAGGGCGAGAAACACTATTTTTTTGCGCATCGGAGTCTCCTTGCCGTTTGTGACAATTGTATCAAATTTATGGAAATTCGGGCATAAAAAAAGCCGCCCCCGCAGATGCGGAAGCGGCTGGAAGAGATTTTGAGACAGATTAGAAGTTGTAAGTCAGGTAGACTTGAACCATGTTATCGTTCTCTTTTTTATCAGTGTTGATATAAGCAAGAGTAGTCTCGAGTGAACCGAAAGATTTGGAAGCGGTTACAGTGATCTCAGTCATGTCGTCGCCTGTTGCGTGATCTGCATTTGTGTAATATGCAGCGAAATCGGCAACATCTTCCATATTGTACTCGGCTTCAAGAGTGAAAGAGTCTGTATCAGACTGTGTTACTTCACCATACGCCCACCATGCCTCGGTATAAATTTTAGACGCTCCTGTACCTGTTGCGGTATTCCATCCCGCACCTAGAGTAGATTTGTCGCTTGAAGAGTATGCTCCGGCAAAAGAGAGGCCGTTATCCATCGCATAACCCACTTTGACAGCCCAGATAGAACCGTCGTCATAGGCCGCATTTTTAAGATCAAGAGTTGCATACTGCGCACCGAGAGTAAGACCTTTGAGCTCGTTTTTCAGAGCCACATCAGCCTGCAGCCAGTAAGCCGTAGCTACATCTTCGACATTGTAGTACCATCCCTGAGCGGTTGTCATCGGGATCGCCGTAGTTACGGCTCCAAATGCGTATGCTCCGTCTTGTCCATATGTGCTCAATGCAGGTGAATATGTTGCAAAAGGATCCTGCCCGTTGGATGCATCCCTTACTACACCTGCCAGGATTGGATATTTAGCACCGGCACCGCCGTTACCGCGGCCGACCCATGCAGCTACGAGTGTAGTATTCGGGATGTCGTTGTTAAGAACTACGGCAGCGTCGAAAGTGTTCTGCGCTATAGACCAAGTTTCTGTGAACGCGAGAGGAGTGTCGAGAGTCTGACGACCCACTTTTACAGTGGTGTTGGCGATCTTCTTGGCCAGCCACGCTTCACTTACCCACCACTGGTTGCTCAGACCGCCGTCCCACACCTGGCTTACCAGGTTATTTTCGAGGCCGAGAGTATTGAGCATAGTGACGCCGATTTTACCCGCTACGCCGTCCGCAAGATCCGCGCTTACAGCTACATCGAGAGCGGCCTGACCGGCAGAGCTTTTCTGATCGAAGAGATCTCCATTGTTGGCATCGGTAGTGCTATAGAAAAGCTTAGCATCGCCTGTTACTTTTATATTTTGAACATCCGCGAATGCAGATACACCCATTGCCATAACAGCCGCAAGGCTCAGTTTTGCAAATTTCATTCCTACTCCTTAGGGGTTTTTTGTTAGCTTGCAAGCGCCATTATATCATACGGTAAACTTAAACCACCATTATTACGCATAAATGGGGGTTATTATGCTTATTTATTACCTTAAGTAACCGAGTTTTACGCAAAAATCGTCTCGGAATCTGAGACTTCAAAGCTTTAGGGGGGTGGCCCGGAATTTGTATAGCATCGATTTCTAACGTCTACTTCTGCTTATCCCATCTCAAAACGGCTCTCCCCTCTTCGTCTTCGTCAACCGCCGCCATTCCCATGATGTTGTAGCCCGCATCCACATAGTGGACCTCTCCCGTCACCCCTGAAGCGAGCGGACTCAGCAGATACATCGCACTGTTGCCGACCTCCTCTATCGTGACGTTACGCCTTAGAGGGGCGTTTGTCTCGTTCCATTTCATAATGAACCTGAAAT
>JALWMA010000077.1 GCA_027081015.1 Campylobacterales bacterium
TTGTCCCTTACACCGATGATGTTGCTTATATCTTTTATTTTGACCGCATGAACCAGCAGCGGTGCGAGCAGTAGAAGAAAAAGCGATCGTTTCAAAGCCTGCCTTTCATCTTCCCGCCGGGCGGGAGTCTTTGCAGACCTCAAAGCAAAATCTGTTCCTATTTCAGGCTTCGTAGTAGCTCAGAGAGCTTTTTCCGAACTTTCTCTCCTTTACCTTTTTGAACGGGCCGATATTTTTGGGCATCGGCTCTTTCGTCATATGCTCTACTATTATATAGATTATCAGATCCGGATCTATACCGGCCACCGTCTCTACGACCCTCTTATATATATCGCCCTCCCTTTCCCGTATGGAAAAGGGAGGGTCGATATAGAGATATGTCTTCTCTTCCGCTCTTTTCAGCTCACCCAGAATTTGCGGAAGGGTCTCGAAGGCGTCCCCATGTCTTGCATCGCACCGGTTCGGATCGATAGCTTCGCAGTTGGAACGGAGGGTCCTGAAAGAGTCTCTGTCTCTCTCTATGAACCAAGCTTTTTTGGCGCCCCTGCTTATGGCTTCCAGGCCGACCGATCCGCTGCCCCCGAACATCTCTATGAAGTTTCGGTCTACTATATCGAACTGCAATGTGTTGAAAACCGACTCTCTAAGCCTGTTTTTAGAGCTTCTTGTGACACTCTTCGAGGGAAGTTCAATCTTTTTCCCGCGATATTTACCGCCGATGATGTATGTATACAGTCTCCTATCTTCTCTTTTCATAGTGCTCTTTGAATATCTTTATCAGCTCCTGCGCAAACTCGTGCGCCGCCCTCTCTATCTGCTCTTCCAGGCTCTCTTCCTCTATCGCGAAGTGCCTGATGGCCTCTTTTGTTCGGTCGGCCTGAAGCTTCTCTTCTATCTTTATCATGAGTCTCGACTTCGAGAAGGGTTTGCCCAGGTCGGCTTCGCTGTCGGTTCCTATGCGCAGAACCGGTTTTTCGCTCCTGAGGGGGTGATCCGTTACGATAAGCTCCGCTTCCTGCTCCGGCACCAGGTGGTCGTCAAGGAACTTTCCAAGACTCTTTTCAAGCAGTATGGAGCGGCATGACAACGCTATTTTCATCGATATCCCGATATCTTTTTCGCCTATTATACCAAAGTAGCCGTATGCGGCCTTAACTAATCTCTCCGGTTACCGATATTCTTTTAAACGGAAATGGAGGTAACTGCCATGGAGATATTCAACACCATACGTACACAGCAGGCTCAACCCTCTATGCCGCAGGGGCCCGAAGCCGGCGGCAGATCCGTTTCGCAACCGCACAAGAGCACCAACAACTCGATGCGCGAAGAGACGAAACAGATCGAAGAGAAAGCCGATACGCAGAAACTCAAGAAACAGTTACAGGAGATCACCGACCAGCTCAACAAGGAGATGAATCCTCTCAATACATCTATCCGTTTCGGTTTCGATAACTCGGCCGAAGAGCTCTACGTTTCGGTAATAGATACCAGCAATAACCAGGAAATTCGGAAAATCCCCTCCGAAGAGGCAATGAAACTGGCAGCGAAGATGCGTGAAATCGTCGGAATGATTTTCGATAAAAAGGGTTGAGACCTACAAATTGCAAGGATGCAAAAAATTCATTGACAAAGGATTAAAAATGACTGCAGCAGCCGCTTACAACACCTACACACAAAACAACATACAGATCGAATCTCCGGAAAAGCTGATCGAGATGCTTTATGAAGGGGTCATAAGATTCTGCTCCATGGCAAAGAAGGCTATCGAACAGGGAGATATAGAGAAGCGAGTCTACTGGACAAACCGTGCGGTGGCGATATTTGTCGAACTGATAAACTCACTTGATGCGGAACGCGGCGGAGAGGTCTCCCACTATCTCGGAGGGCTTTACAACCAGCAGATAAAGTTTCTAAACGAGAGCAACGCCCAGAACAGCAGTGAATATCTGGATATTGTTATAAATGTTACAAAAGAGCTGCTTGAGGCATGGAGGGAGGTCACCCAGGATGAATTGGCATGACTCATTCATAGTGGCATTGGTCGAAGAGGATGATAGAAGATTGAGTAGTCTACTTGACTCGATTCCGGCATTTGAAAGCACCGAAGAGATATATGGTGCACTTGAGCTTATATCGGAAGCGACCAAGATATATACGGCAAAAAGGTCCAAATTAAAGCACCATATGGACGAGCTTGAAAAAGAGAGAAAGTTTCTAACCTGTACTGCGTCCAGTAACGGCAAGGTACTAGATATTCACTCATGAAATTTTTAACTCAATTACGATAGAATCCCGAAAACTTCTTTGATTTCGGGGTAACAGAATGAAAAAAAAGGTAAACAAAGCGGTCCTCGCCTACTCGGGCGGGCTCGATACCAGCATAATTTTGAAATGGCTTCAGGACGAGTATGACTGTGAAGTCGTAACTTTTACGGCGGATATCGGACAGGGTGAAGAGGTTGAGCCGGCAAGAGAGAAGGCTCTCAGGCTCGGGATCAAGCCCGAGAATATCTTCATAGAGGATCTGCGTGAAGAGTTCGTCAAAGAGTATGTCTTTCCGATGTTTCGTGCAAACGCCGTCTATGAGGGGGAGTATCTGCTCGGAACCTCAATAGCCAGGCCCCTGATAGCCAAACGGCAGATCGAGATCGCGAAACTGACCGGTGCCGATGCCGTGAGCCACGGCGCGACCGGCAAAGGAAACGACCAGGTCAGATTCGAACTGGGATACCTCGCACTCAACCCCGACATAACCATCATCGCCCCCTGGCGCGAGTGGGATCTCAACAGCCGCGAGAAGCTCCTTAAATATGCCGAGTCGCACGGTATCCCCATAGAGAAACACGGCAAGAAGTCCCCCTACTCGATGGATGCCAACCTTCTTCACATATCTTACGAAGGGGGTATTCTCGAAGATCCGATGAACGAGCCGGAAGAGGATATGTGGCGCTGGACCGTAAGCCCCGAAAAGGCACCGGACAGACCCGAATATATCACAATAACCTACAAAAACGGCGATCCCGTGGCCCTCGACGGAAAAGAGCTGACACCGGCACAGATGCTGGAGGCGCTGAACGAATGCGGAAGCAGAAACGGCATAGGGAGGCTCGATATAGTAGAAAACAGGTATGTCGGAATGAAGAGCCGCGGCTGCTACGAGACGCCCGGCGGAACGATCATGCTCAAAGCCCATCGGGCGATAGAGTCGATCACTCTCGATCGCGAAGAGGCGCACCTCAAAGATGAGCTGATGCCGCGCTATGCGAAACTGATATACAACGGCTTCTGGTTCGCCCCGGAAAGAAAGATGCTGCAGGCTGCCATAGACAGAACACAGGAGAATGTAAACGGCGATGTGCGCCTCAAGCTATACAAGGGGAGCGTAACGGTCGTGGGCAGACAGTCTCCCAATTCGCTCTTCGCTCCCGAGTTCAGCACTTTCGAAGAGGACAGCGTCTACAACCAGAAAGATGCCGAAGGTTTCATCCGTCTGAACGCTCTGAGATTCATAATCGAAGGCCACGCAAGAAAAAAGTAG
>JALWMA010000078.1 GCA_027081015.1 Campylobacterales bacterium
ACCTCTCCCGTCACCCCTGAAGCGAGCGGACTCAGCAGATACATCGCACTGTTGCCGACCTCCTCTATCGTGACGTTACGCCTTAGAGGGGCGTTTGTCTCGTTCCATTTCATAATGAACCTGAAATCGCCAATACCGCTTGCCGCAAGCGTCTTTATGGGGCCTGCGCTTATAGCATTAACACGAATGCCGTTCGGATGGCCCAGATCGACAGCCAGGTAGCGGACCGTAGCCTCGAGGGCGGCCTTGGCCACACCCATCACGTTGTAGTTCGGAATATACTTTTCAGCCCCCAGATAGCTAAGCGTCAGAATCGAAGCGCCTTGATTGAGCATGGGAAGCATATGGCGGCTCAGCTCTATCAGGCTGTAGACCGACACATTCATCGCTACATCGAATGCCTCTTTGGATGTCTGCACGAAGGGCTCGCTCAGGGCCTCCTTCGGAGCAAACGCCACGGCATGTACGACGAAGTCGAACGTTCCCCATCTCTCTTCAAGGCTCTTTGCAAGGGCCTCGAACTCCTCCGGTTTGCTTACATCGAGCGGGTAGACCATATCGCTGCCGAGCTCGGCCGCAATCGGCTCCACCCTCTTTTTGAGCGAATCGTTCAGATATGTAAAAGCGAGCTCAGCACCCTGCTCACGGCACGCCTTGGCGATTCCGTAAGCGATGGACTTGTTGTTTGCGACCCCGACGATGAGGCCCCGTTTTCCCTGCATTATCATAAACATCCTTTGGTGAAAAGTTAAAAACTAAAAACTAAAAACTTAGGATGCGGCTTTGCCGCTTCCATATTTAATGTTTGGTTTTCAACCTGTATTTTTGAGCGTTTTTATACTCGATACCAAAAGCTTCAGTATCTCTTTTATATCCGGACGAATGCTCTCGAACATTTTATCATTAATATACTCACTGTCGTGTAGAAGCATAAGCCGGTAGAGAGTTTCATTTGCCTCCTTGAGAGCGATATTCAGTTTGTTGGCAAAATCTGCCCTCGATTGGGCAAACTCCGCTTCATATATTAAAGCACCTATGGCCGTCCCGCTTCTAAGAAGCTGCCTGCAAAGTACATATTCGCGTTTCTCTTCCTGAAGCCAACGACAAAGTTTGACAATCCTCAGAGCGAAACTATAACTCTTGTTGCGCAAAAGACTGCCGTTTCTATCTCCCATCAATAAAAGTCCGCAAAGCGGATCACCCCAATTTTTAGTTTTTAGTTTTTAGTTTTTCACTGTTAACTATTTCCAGCATGCTCCGCATGCTCGATATATCCCAGCTTGCCGTCCCTATCAGCGCTCCGTCGCAACCCGGTACGGCCAATATTTCGGCTATGTTCGACGGCTTTACGCTCCCTCCGTAAAGAAGCGGGCGTTCACTGAAGGCTTTCACTATGGAGTGCGTCTGCTCTATCAGCTCCGGTGTCGCCGTCTTTCCGGTACCGATCGCCCAGACCGGCTCGTACGCCATTATCAGGTTTTCGTAAGAGGTGTCTACCCCTTCGCACTGCTCCACAAGATAGCGCCTTACAGCCTCTTCCCCGGCTTCCCTAACCTCCAGAGGCTCGCCTATGCAGTAGAAGATCGTAAACCCCTGCTCCTTGAACCATGCGAACTTCTTAGCGATAAACTCCTGGCTCTCCCCGAGTATATGGCGCCTCTCGCTGTGGCCTATGAGCACCGTGTCTATACCGAACTCTCCAAGCTGCTCCAGCCCTATCTCCCCGGTAAAGGAGCCCTTTACGGTAGGGTAGGCGTTCTGGGTACCGATGTGTATGGAGCTTTCGGTCTCGAAACTGTCGAGGGCGGTGGCCGGAGGAAAGATATAGACGGGTGTATCGATGCCCTTTTCGGCCATGAAGCCGTCAAGGGAGGCCACATACTCCGCGGTGGAGCGGCGCGTATGGTTGGTCTTGAAGTTGGCGGCGACGATTTTGCTACTCATCCTCTTCTCCGTCCACCTGGAGGGCGGCTATTCCGGGAAGCGTCTTGCCCTCAAGAAGCTCGAGGCTCGCCCCGCCCCCGGTCGATATGAACGTCATCTCGTCATCTACGCCGACACGCTGTATAAGGTCTGCCGTATCGCCTCCGCCTATGATCTTGGTCGCATACGACTCGGCGACATAGTTGGCCAGCTTGAAGCTCCCCCTCGCGAACTTGTCCATCTCGTAGACGCCCATCGGGCCGTTCCATAGTATGGTCTGCACATCGCTGAGCGCCTCCCTGAAGAGACGGGTGGAGGCGAGGCCGATATCGAGTCCTATCCAGTCGGAAGGGATCTCCTGGAATGTCACATACTTCACCTGGGCATCCTCCTTGAACTCAGGCGCCACCACGAAATCGACCGGAAGGTAGAATTTGACCCCGAGCCTTTTGGCTTCATCCATAATATGCCTCGCATCATCGAGAAGATCGTCTTCGACAAGCGAATTGCCTACCTCGTAGCCGCGGGCTTTCCAGAATGTAAATGCCATCGCGCCGCCTATCACCATCTTGTCGACTTTCGGCAGCAGGTTTATCAGCGCTTCGAGTTTGCCGGAAACCTTGCTCCCCCCTACGATAGCCATGAAAGGGCGCGTAGGACGCTTCAGCAGACGGTGGAAATACTTTATCTCCTTCTGAAGCAGGAACCCGGCCCCTTTGTGGCGGTTGTCGAAATAGTGGGTTATCGCCTCTACCGAAGCGTGTGCCCGGTGGCTGACTCCGAATGCGTCGTTTATATAGAACTCGGCCATCGACGCCATCTTTTTTGCAAGGGCCGGATCGTTTTTCGTCTCACCCGGCTCGAACCTAACATTCTCGAGAAGCAGAATCTCGCCGCTGCCGAGCTCTTTCGCCCTGGCGGTCGCATCGGGACCCACCACATCCTTCGCCAGCGTCACATCCTGGTGAAGCAGCGACTGCAGCCTCTTGGCAACCGGCTTCAGGGAGAACTTTTCGTCGAACTCCCCTTTGGGGCGCCCCATATGGCTCGCCAAAATAATCGCACACTCGTGGTCGAGGCAGTACCGTATAGTCTGCAGAGCGGCACGTATGCGCCTGTCGTCAGTTATGTTGCCGAACTCGTCCAGCGGTACGTTGAAGTCGCATCTAATAAAGACCTTTTTCCCGGCCAGTTCGAGATCTTTTATCGTCAAAAGTTTCATACGTTTCCTTCCTTCAATTTTGTTATCTCATAATGTGCAGAGCCATCTCCACGAGTCTGTTGGCGTAGCCCCATTCGTTATCGTACCACGCCATCACTTTGAGCATCTTTCCGCCTATCACCTGCGTCAGATCTTCGGCCACGATGCAGCTTCTGGTGTCGCCGCAGAAATCCTGGCTGACCCCGAAGTTTGCATCTATGCCCAAAATCCCGTTGAGCTCCCCTTTGGCGCGCTCCATAAAGAGAAAGTTGACCTCTTCGGCACTTGTTGGCTTTTTAAGCACCAAATTGAGGTCCATCAGCGAAACGTCAGGGGTGGGAACCCTCAC
>JALWMA010000079.1 GCA_027081015.1 Campylobacterales bacterium
TTAAGAAGCAGTTTGAGTTTTTTTTTCATATCGGAAACGCGCCGGCGCAAAGGCGCCGGCTAAACTTACAAGCCTCAGCCCTCTTTGGACTGCCGGCTCTCTCCCGTGAAGATCTCTTTTACGGTATATGGCTTTTTATTCTGCGACTCGAAGTATGTCCGCATGATGAGCTCCGCTATGAAGCCCGTGGTTATGAGCTGAATGCCGCCGAGTGTGAGCAGCATTCCCAGTGTCAGCAGCGGGCGCTGGCCTATACTTTCGCCGAAGAGCTTCAGAATGAACATGTAGGTATCGATCAGAAGGCCTGCTCCGAGCATCGGAACGCCGAGTGTTCCGAAAAGGTGCATCGGCTTGGTCTGGTATTTTTGCATAAAGAGCATAAGAAGCAGATCGCTGATCACTTTGAATGTACGCCCGAGGCCGTATTTGCTCTCTCCGTGGATTCTGGGGTGGTGGCGTACGTCCACTTCGGTGATCTTCGCCCCGTACATCTTGGCCAGTACCGGTATGAAGCGGTGAAGTTCACCGTAAAGACCGAGGTTTTTCGCCACTTCATTCTTGAAAACCTTCAGCGTACAGCCGTAGTCGTGCAGATATACCCCTGTCGTCTTTCTGATTATGGCGTTTGCTATTTTGCTTGGAATTTTTCTTAGAAACATGCCGTCCTGTCTCTTTGCCCGGCGCCCGGCGACCACATCCCATCCGCCGCTTTCGAGTTTGGCTATCATCATCGGAATATCCGCAGGATCGTTTTGAAGGTCGCCGTCGAGCGTGGCTATGAGCTCCCCTTTGGCCTCGTCGATTCCCGCCGCCATGGCAGTCGTCTGGCCAAAATTGCGGTTGAAGACGATTATCTTGGTCCTCTCGTCGGCAAGCTCTTTCATTTTCTCGACCGTCCGGTCGGTAGAGCCGTCGTCTACGAGGATAAGCTCGTAGTCGATGCCGTGAAGAGCCTTTCTGACCGCCTCGAAGAGCGGCTCTACGTTCTCTTCTTCGTTCATCATGGGGATGACAACGGAGAGTTTCATTCTTTTCCTTTTTTCATGGAGTTTATGCGCACCAGAACTATTCCGTACTTCTTGAATATGGGCTGATACGATGCGACTTCTTTGAGTTTGGTTATCTTCGTGAGCACGATCTCACCCGGTTTGGGGTCCCGCTTTGGGACGATCTTTTGGGAGTATACCATAAACGACGGGACGTTGATTCCCCACATCACGACATCGAGGCGGTGTTTCTTGGCAAAGAGTGCCGCCTCTTTTATCGGCTGCTGCGCAAGCGCCGCATATGTGGGAAGAATGGTTCCGTTTACAAGCAGAAGGGTCACTACGCCGGTAACTACCGCTTTTGAGAGATTCCCCTCTATCATCCTCCAGGCTATGACGAGCGCAGCCATCAAAAGAGCTATCTCCATCTTGTAGCGCCACCCGAAAAGCGCCCCGCTCTCTTTTATGAGAGCCTGGGCATACGGGTCTTTTATCTTTGGAAGCATGGCGTTCGCGATCTCGGGCAAAAAGATGAGCAGCAGCATCAATAGCGCAGGAGGCACCACTATCCAAAGCGGCGACTTTATGGAGGGAAACTGAAGCGCCATAACGATAAAAAGGGGCGTATAGCCGTAGATGACATAGTGCGGTAGCTTCGTACCGGAGAAGGAGAAGAATATGAAGACAAAAGCGAACCACAGGACCAGAAAGAGTGTCGTATCGCTCTTTATCCAGCTCTTTATACGCAAAAATGCGGCTATCAGTAGGCCGCTAAAGGGTATGGTCCCCACAAGCAGAACCGGAATGTAGTAGAGAATCGAACCGCTGTGCCCTTCGAAGGAGTTTTCGAATCTGGAGAGGTTGTGCTTGAAAAAGAATCCCTCTATGAACTTCATCCCCTGGTCCATATACTCCATCCAGTACCAGGGAAGGGCCACGGCAAGGAAGATCAGAATGCCTACGGGGTTGAATACGCTGAGCGCCCACCGCTTGAGGTCGCGCTTGAAAACATAGTACAAAAAGGTGACGACAAAAGGTATCATCACCGCAACCGGCCCCTTTGTGAGCATACCGAAGCCTATGGCCGCGAATGCCGCATAGAGCCACACCTTCCGCTCGCTTTTTATGTAAAGGAGTATCGCGAACATACTCGCCGCTATCCATAGATTCAGCAGTGCGTCGGCTATCGCCGCCTTCGCTATTACGCTTATCTGAAGGGCCGAAACCATGAAGAGAGTCGCCAAAAGGGCGGTTTTGGCATCGAAGAGCTTTTTTGTAAAAAGGTAAAGCAGCGCGGCCCATGCCGTCGCGGCAATAGCGGAAGGTAGGCGCAGCGCGAACTCGTTCAGGCCGAATAGCTTGACGCTGAGAGCCTGCAGCCAGTAGATGAGTATCGGTTTGTCGAAGCGGAGTTCACCGCCGAGATAGGTGGTGATGTAGTTGCCCGAACTGAGCATCTCGCGTGTCGCTTCACTGAACGCCCCCTCGTCCAGATCGAAAAGAGGGACCGTGCCGAGGTTGAAGTAGAAGCTGAAATAGACGACGACAAGAAGAACAAGAAGGCCGTAGCGCTCTATCAGCGGGTCGTAATCGATGGTTTTGGGACGCATCAGGACTCGGGTACCCCTATCTGATGGTACTCGAAACCCTTTTTGCGCATTTTCCGCAGGTTGTACTGGTTGCGGCCGTCGAAGATTACGGGAGTCTTGAGCCTCTGCTTCATCTCTTCGAAATCGGGGCTTCTGAACTCTTTCCACTCGGTCACCAGAATCATCGCGTCGGCTCCGTCGAGGGCGTCGTATTTGCTTTTGACATACTCGACGTTTTCGTTCCCTTTAAGGTAGAAGTTTTTCGCCTCATCCATCGCCTTCGGATCGTACGCCTTTATCTTCGCGCCCCGTTTTGTAAGCTCGTTTATGATCGTTATGGAGCTCGCTTCGCGCATGTCGTCGGTTTCGGGTTTGAAGCTTAGCCCCCAAACGGCGAACACCCTGCCCGCAAGATCCTCTCCGAAACGCTTTACGACCTTGTCGGCGAGCACCCTCTTCTGCGCTCTGTTGACCTCTTCGACCGAACGGATGATTTTGGGTTCGTAGCCTGCATCTTCGGCTATCTTGGCAAGGGCCTGAACATCTTTGGGGAAGCAGCTTCCGCCGTAGCCGCAGCCGGGGTAGATGAAGCTGTAGCCTATGCGTCTGTCGCTTCCTATTCCCACCCTCACCATATTCACGTCGGCGCCTACCCGTTCACAGATATTGGCTATTTCGTTCATGAAGCTGATCTTGGTAGCAAGCATCGCGTTGGCGGCGTATTTGGTCATCTCCGCACTTCTTACGTCCATCGCTATGAAGCGCTCGTGGTTGTGGGTAAAGGGGGCGTAGAGCTCTTTCATCGTCTCCATCGCCTCCTCGTCGTCGGCACCTATGACGACGCGGTCGGGTTTCATGAAGTCCTCTATCGCGGAACCCTCTTTCA
>JALWMA010000080.1 GCA_027081015.1 Campylobacterales bacterium
CAGATAGTCAACAACGTGAGCCGAATACAGGCATACCGCACCGGCGAGGGCGAGAACAGGGCGATGCGCGCCTACTACTACAGGGCCGTCAGGGAGAAGAGGTGCATACTGACCGACCCGTACCCGTCGAAAATAGGTGGTACGCTTGTAGTTACGGCAGCCTACCCTGTCTACAACGACAGAGGGCAGCTGCAGTATGTCGTATGTGCCGATATACCGCTCGACAAGCTGCTCAAGATGGTTCATCCTGCATCCGCGGAGACGCTCTTCGGCAGATTTTCGAAAGTGGGCTATGCGATGTTTTCGGTCTCTCTTTTGGCCGTGGCCATTCTGCTTTTTCTCAACGGAATCAAGAGTTTTCTGACATACGGTTTCAACTTCATCCATATAGACGTGAAGGAGATGTTCGAAGCCACGATTCTTCTGACACTCTCGCTGGCTATATTCGACCTCGTCAAGGCGATATTCGAAGAGGAGGTGCTCGGAGAGCAGAAGAGGGGTGAACACGACGAGATTCACAAGACGATGATCAGGTTTTTGGGATCGATCATCATAGCGCTGGCGATCGAGGCGTTGATGCTCGTCTTCAAATTCGCTATAATCGACCCCGAAAAGCTGGTCTACGCGGTCTACCTGATAGGCGGCGTGACGATGCTTCTGCTGGGGCTTTCGTTCTATCTCAGGAGTATAAGGAAAGAGTCTTAATGGTTGCGGTAATCGACTACAATATGGGGAATCTTGCAAGCGTGCGCAATGCGCTTGCTAAAATCGGGGCCGACTCGAAAGTGGTCTCCGATCCGCATGAGGTTGCCGCATTCGACAGGATCCTGCTTCCCGGAGTCGGAGCTTTCGGCGACGCGATGGAGCATCTTCGCGAAAGGGGAATGGATGAAGCGGTTAGGGAGTTCGCCGCATCCGGAAAACCGATGCTCGGGATATGCCTCGGGATGCAGCTGCTTTTCGAAAGGAGCAGCGAGTTCGGAGAGCACGAGGGTTTGGGGCTGATTCCGGGTGAAGTGGTACCGTTCGATCCGAATCTTTTCGAGAGTCCGCACAAGATTCCCCACATGGGGTGGAACGAGCTTTTCGTGCAGAGACCTGTGCCTATATTTTCCGGCCTTCCGAGCGAGTTCTACCTCTATTTCGTCCACTCCTACCACACCGTAACGGCGGATCAATACGCGATAGGGGTGAGCTGGTACGGTTACCGCTTTGTGAGCGCCGTTGAAAACGGAAACGTTTTCGGGATACAGCCGCACCCGGAGAAGTCTCACGACAACGGTCTGAAAATTTTGAAAAATTTTATGGAGTATGAAGGGTAAGCTTTGGAAATACTGCCTGCAATAGACCTGAAAGACGGCAGGGCCGTCCGCCTGACGAAGGGTTTGATGGATAGTGCGAAAATATATAGCGACGAGCCGTGGCGGCTCGCCAAAGAGTTCGAAGAGATGGGCTCGAAGTGGCTGCACCTGGTAGATCTGAACGGTGCGTTCGCGGGTGAGCCGAAAAACTTGGAGCAGATAGAAAAGATTCGCAAAAAGTGCCGC
Organism: Campylobacterales bacterium; assembly: GCA_027081015.1. Taxonomy (GTDB): domain Bacteria; phylum Campylobacterota; class Campylobacteria; order Campylobacterales; family Hydrogenimonadaceae; genus Hydrogenimonas. The sequence goes on from JALWMA010000080.1 coordinate 1,548, forward strand.
CTCAAAATGGAGCTCGGCGGAGGAATTCGAGATGAAGAGACGATAAAACGGTATCTCGATCTCGGGATCGACAGGCTCATTCTGGGCTCTATCGCCGTGAAAGATCCCGATTTCGTAAAGGAGATGGCGGCCAAATATCCGATTGCCGTAGGAATCGACGCCGTCGACGGCTATGTGGCCGTAGAGGGGTGGGCCGAGGTGAGCAGTATGAGAGCGACCGATCTCGCGAAGGCTTTCGCCGAGTGCGGTGTAGAGGCGATCATATGCACCGATGTGGGGCGCGACGGTACCCTGAGCGGCGTGAACGTCCCCTTTACCGTCTCGATAGCCGAAGCCTCGGGAGTCGACACCATAGCGAGCGGCGGAGTGCGTGACATGGGCGATATAAGAGCGCTGCTGGAGACCGGGAAGGTCGCGGGGGTTATCGTCGGCAAAGCCTTTTACGAGGGGACTCTCGATCTGAAGGAGGCCTTCAGAGCCGTATCGGCTTAGGTTCATTCACTCTTCCTCGATGCCGGTAAAAAAATTCTTAATCTTAATTAAATGGTCCAGACGATAAAATGAGCAAAACATATTCTATTTAATGAAGGATACCCATTGAAAATAATGGTTGTAGACGACAGTTCAACAATGCGAAGGATTATTAAAAACACCCTTGGGCGCCTTGGCTACAAAGATCTTCTGGAGGCCGAGGACGGCGCCCAGGCGTGGGAAGTGATGCAGCAGAACAGGGATGATATCGGGGTGCTGATTACGGACTGGAACATGCCGAACATGAACGGTCTGGAGCTTGTCAAGAAGGTTCGTGCCGATGCGGCTTTCGAGGATATTCCGATAATCATGGTCACCACCGAAGGCGGAAAGGCGGAGGTTATCACGGCGCTCAAGGCGGGTGTCAACAACTATATCGTCAAGCCTTTTACCCCGCAGGTTCTCAAAGAGAAGCTCGAAGCGGTGCTCGGCCTGAACGACTGATGCAAGAGACCTACCATGAGCTGAAGGTGACGCCTTCGGCGCATCAGGAGCTGTTTCTCGATTTTCTGCAGACCCTGTTTGAAGATTCGATCGAGATAGGAGAGAAGAGCCTTCTGCTGCGCTCGAACGATCCGCTCGACGATATCGCGTGGGGCGCGGAGCAGTTTGCCGCGGCGCTTTCGGAGAGGCTCGAAGAGGATATATCGGTTCGGACAGAACTTAGCGAAAAGAGAAACGAAGACTGGATAGCTCTCTACAGGGAGTCTATAAAGCCGGTCGAGATAGGGCGCTTCTATGTCCATCCGAGCTGGGAGAGCCCGGCAGAAGGCAAACTGAACATAAAGATCGATCCTGCACTGGCATTCGGGTCGGGACACCATGAGACGACGGCGGGTTGTCTCGAAGCGATAGGCAGAATGGTAAAGAGCGGAACGACCCTGCTCGATGTAGGATGCGGCAGCGGGGTGCTCGGTATCGCCGCATCGATGCTCGGCGCGAAGGTGGATGCGTGCGATACGGATCCGCTGGCCGTAGAGAATGCGATCAAGAACTTCGAGCTCAACGGCCGCACGGTCGAAAATATCTGGGAGGGCTCGGCGGCCGGAACGAAAAGATCCTACGATGTGGTCGTCGCCAATATCGTCGCCGATATTCTGCGTATGATCGCCGAAGATCTCAAGGCGCGCACAAAAGAGGGCGGCATTTTGATACTCTCGGGAATACTCGAGGCCAAAGAGAGCTCCATAGAGGAGGCCTTCGGCGATATGGAGCTCCTTGAAACAGTGGCCGAAAACGAGTGGCGTACAAAAATCTATAGAAAGAACAAGGATAAAAATGGCGGATAACAGTCCAAAAAAAGATCCGAACGATCAGAACTTTTTCAATAAAAACCCGCTTCTGACATTCGCAATCTTCTCTCTGCTCATCATCATACTTTTCAAGAGTTTCATCGATACGCAGGAGGGGCAGTTCGGAGCGCAGAATGCGGCCTCCATGGGCAGCGGTACCGCAATAACCCAGACGAAGACCGTTCCCTACAGCGATCTGAAGAAAATGATCAAAGAGGGGCGCATAAAGTATGTGTCGATCGGCCAGACTACGATAAAGGCTATCTCAAGCGAGGGGGGGTACAAAACCCTCTACATCGCCAAAAAGGTGGGTGAGGACAATACGCTGATACCTTTGCTCGACAAGATGGGTGTGGAGTACAGCGGCTATATCGAAAGCAACTGGCTCGGCGAGGTGCTCTTCGGATGGGTTCTGCCCATTCTGATCTTCTTCGGTATCTGGATGTTCCTGGCCAGCAGGATGCAGAAGAATATGGGCGGAGGCATTCTCGGCATGGGCAGTGCCAAAAAGCTCGTAAACTCCGAAAAACCGAACATAACCTTCGACGATGTAGCAGGTGTGGAAGAGGCGAAGGAGGAGGTCAAGGAGATCGTGGAGTTCCTGAAGTATCCGGAGCGCTATATACGCCTGGGTGCCAAGATTCCGAAGGGTGTTCTTCTGGTGGGGCCTCCCGGTACCGGTAAGACGCTGCTCGCAAAGGCCGTTGCCGGCGAGGCGAGTGTACCCTTCTTCTCCGTGAGCGGGTCGAGCTTCATAGAGATGTTTGTCGGAGTCGGTGCAGCGAGGGTCAGGGATCTTTTCGAACAGGCGAAAAAAGAGGCTCCGGCGATCATCTTCATAGACGAGATAGACGCCATAGGAAAGAGCAGGGCCGCAAGCGGGCAGATCGGCGGCAACGACGAGAGGGAGCAGACACTGAACCAGCTTCTGGCGGAGATGGACGGCTTCAGCTCCGATACGCCCATTATCGTGCTGGCCGCCACCAACCGCCCGGAGGTTCTGGATCCGGCGCTTCTGCGCCCGGGGCGTTTCGACAGACAGGTACTGGTGGATAAGCCAGACTTCGAGGGTCGTGTCAAAATTCTCAAGGTGCATGTTAAGCATATAAAGATGGCTCCCGATGTAGACCTGGAAGAGATCGCCCGTCTTACCGCCGGCCTTGCGGGTGCCGATCTGGCGAATATCGTAAACGAAGCGGCACTCCTTGCGGGGCGCAAAAACAAGGAGCATGTCGAGCAGGAAGATTTCCGTGAAGCCGTAGAGAGGGCGATCGCCGGGCTTGAGAAGAAGTCGAGACGAATCTCTCCCAAAGAGAAGCGTATTGTCGCCTACCACGAGAGCGGCCACGCACTGATAGCCGAGACGACGAAAGGTGCAAGGAAGGTTTCGAAGGTCTCCATAATTCCGAGGGGGCTTGCCGCGCTGGGGTATACGCTGAACACACCCGAAGAGAACAAGTACCTGATGCAAAAGCATGAGCTCGTGGCCGAGATAGATACGCTGCTGGGAGGAAGGGCGGCCGAAGAGGTCTTTATAAAAGAGATCTCTACGGGTGCCAGCAACGACCTGGAGCGCGCCACAGATGTCGTAAAGGCTATGGTCAGCATATACGGAATGAGCGATGTCGCCGGTCTTATGGTGCTCGAGAAGCAGACGAACATGTTCCTCGGCGGAGGGATGAGCCAGAAAGAGTACAGCGAGAAGACCGCCGAACAGATGGATGAGTTCGTCAGAAACTTCCTTGACGAACGCTACAAACATGTAGTAAACAGGCTCAAAGAGTATAGCGGAGCGATAGAGGAGATGGTCCACGAACTCTTCAAGTCCGAGACGATAGAGGGGAAAAAGGTGCGTGAGATTATACGCGAGTATGAAAAGGAGCACGGTATAAAGTCGCGCCTCGTGGATGATGAGAGCTCGATGGAAGGGGATATTGAAAAAGAGAGAGAGAACAGAGAGGCTCGAAAGAGCGAAGAGTCCGGAGAGTAGATATGGGCACGAACGGTACCTTCATGAAAATCGGCTGGCGATACATAGTTCCGGTATGGGGCGTGACACTCTTCGTGCTGGTTTTCAGTGACGAGGTGCTGCTGAATCTTCTGCTCATAGCCGCAAGCTTCCTGGTCGCATATCTATTCTATATGCCGGAACGCACCGCGGCCGAGACTTCGGAAGGCGCAGTTATATCTCCTGTTGACGGCACAGTACTCTCCGTAGATAAGCGTGAAGAGGGCACCTCCGTTATAATCGGAAAATCGATCTTCGACGGCAGCAGTGCCGTACGTGCGCCGGTGAGCGGAGAGATTTTCGAAAAGAGGAGGGTTCACGGCCTCTTTATCCCGTCTGCCGATCGACTCGCCCCGAGGCTCAACGAGAACGGCTCGATCGGCTGGAGGATGAGGGGCGGAGAGGTCGTCAAAATGAGAATCGTCTGCGGCCTCTATGCGTTCGGCCTTCCGATGCTGGCCCCGGAAGGGGTGCAGGAGGCAGGAGACCCGGCGGCACATCTAACCGACGGCATAGTTGAGTTGCTTCTTCCCGGTAGTGTAAAGATAGAGACGGCACCGGGCGACAGAGTGGTAGGGGGCTTTTCGCTTCTGGCGCACGGGGCCTCTTGATGGCCGGCAGAGAGTTCCATCTGATCTACATACTTCCGAATCTATTTACCGCCGCCTCCATATTTACCGCCGTCGTATCGATGGTCTCCGCCATCAACGGCGATTTCGAAAAATCTGCATGGTTGATATTTCTCTCCCTGGTCTTTGACGGGCTTGACGGACGGATCGCACGTCTGACCCATACGACAAGCAGGTTCGGGATAGAGTTCGACTCTCTTGCCGACCTTGTCGCTTTCGGGGTGGCGCCCGCTCTTCTGCTCTACTTCTATATAGGGCACGACTACGGGAAATTTGGTGTTTTGGTTATGGCCCTCTATATTATTTTCGGGGCTATCCGTCTCGCCAGGTTCAACGTGATGAGCCCGAATACCGATCCTACGGTTTTCATAGGTGTGCCCATACCGGCTGCAGCCATATTTGTGTCGATATGGGTATTGATGTTCGTACAGTATGAGCCCCCGCACTCGTTTAGCGCTCTACTTCTTGCGGCCACGCTTCTCGTTTCGCTGCTGATGGTCAGCAACATCCGCTACCCCAGCTTCAAGAAGATAAATCTGGAAAAGCCGGCCCTGACCAAAACACTGATAGCCCTGATAGTCGCCGCTTCTTTGCTCTATCTATATCCTGTCGAGGGCTTTGCTTCGATCATTACCTTCTATGTAGTATGGGGTATAGGCAGGGCGGTACGTACGATGATGGTGAAAAGAGTCAAAAAGGCAGACAAATAAAGAGAAAAATTATCATCTAATAAAAAATCTTTAGATTAACTCCCCTCCAATATGCTATACTGTCACAATAAAAACGAAAGGAGAGTCGATGTACGGTACCGATACCGGTAGAGTAAAAGCGATAAAACATTTGCCCAAAATCGAGATTAAAAACACTCTCCTACCCTTCAGCTTCTAATACCGATAGCATCCGCAAGAGTCTGTCTACACAAAAAACGTAAAAGATCAAGGATTGAGAGCCATGAAAGATAGAGTATATATTTTCGATACTACACTGCGCGACGGAGAGCAGAGCCCCGGCGCGTCTATGAATACGGAAGAGAAGATAAAGATAGCCTCGCAGCTTCAAAGGCTCGGGGTCGATATCATAGAGGCGGGTTTCGCGGCGGCGAGCCCCGGGGATTTCGATGCGATAAAGCGCATATGCGAAGTGGTGGACAGAAGCGTTGTCTGTTCGCTTGCAAGAGCGGTAGAGCGCGACATTGTGCTTGCCGGGGAGTCGCTCGAGGGTGCGCGACGCAAACGGATACACACCTTCATAGCGACAAGCCCGATACATATGGAGCACAAGCTCAAGATGAAACCGGACGAAGTCGTGCGCCGTGCCGTCGAAGCCGTGAAGCTGGCAAGGAGCTTTACTGACGATGTGGAGTTCAGCTGCGAAGATGCTGGCAGAAGCGAGATTCCTTTTCTAAAAGAGATTCTCGACGCCGTTATCGAGGCGGGTGCCACAACACTAAACATACCCGATACGGTCGGCTACAGGCTTCCGCAGGAGATGGGGGCATTGATCAAAGAGCTTCACGAACATGTAGGTGAACGGGCGATCATATCGGTGCACTGCCACAACGACCTCGGTCTGGCGGTGGCAAATTCGCTCTTTAGTGTCATGAACGGTGCGAGGCAGGTGGAGTGTACGATAAACGGGCTCGGTGAGCGTGCCGGAAACGCCGCCCTCGAAGAGATCGTAATGGCGATGAAGACCCGGTCCGACGTATTCGAGGATGTAGAGACCGCTATCAATACCAGAGAGATATATCCGACAAGCCGGCTCGTTTCGGCCATAACCGGAATAGAGCCGCAGCCGAACAAGGCTATAGTGGGTAAAAACGCATTTGCGCACGAGAGCGGCATACACCAGGACGGTATGCTCAAGTGTCAGGAGACATACGAGATCATGAGGGCGGAGGATATAGGCCTCGAGCACAACCGGCTCGTGCTCGGAAAGCACTCGGGCCGCCACGCCTTCAAGGAGAGGCTCGAAGAGCTTGGATTCGAGCTTTCGAAAGAGGAGCTGGAGAAGGCTTTCGAGCGCTTCAAAACGCTTGCCGACAAGAAGAAAGAGATATTCGACGACGATATAAGGATGCTGATCGCGAGCGAGATAACCAACATACCGCAGGCGTTCGAGCTTGTAGGACTGCAGATAGCCGACTGCTCGGCGGGAGTCCCGAGCGCGGCAGTGACCATTCGCCACAACGACAGAACCGTTACCGATGCGGGTATCGGAGACGGAACCATCGATGCGATTTTCAAGACGATCGACCGTATCAGCGGCCATGCAGGTGTCTTGAAAGACTACAGGGTCGAGGCTGTGAGCCAGGGCAAGGATGCGCTTGCGAAGGTGGTGGTAAACGTGCAGTTCGACGGAAGCAAGACTGCCGTTATAGGCCACGGTCTCAGCATAGATACGATGCTTGCGAGCGCGAAGGCGTATATAGGGGCGCTCAACAGCTACCTTTCGATGCTCCCTTCCGACTGCCGTATAGATAGCTGCGAGGGGGTCTGAAACCTCCTCACTCTTTGCCGAGTCCGGTTATGCGGAAGTCGAAATATTCGGATCTGAACAGACCGTTCGGTATCTTGGCAAACTGTATAGCCGCCGCGTCGCTGTTTCCCTGCTCGAGATAGAGAAGCCCGAGCGCGTAGCGGCTCTCGAGATTGTTGGGATCGCTAAGCTTGGCCAGTTCCAGAAGGGCGGATGCGTTTGCCGGGTGGCCCGCCCCTACCGATGCCACTGCCGCGAGAAAAAGGGTTCGGCTGTCCTGATGCTTGTAGCGGTCCACGAGCTGGTTGAAGAGCACATACGCCTCTTCGAACTGCCGGAGGTAGATATCGCTGAGTCCCAGCGCCTCCACTATGCCGGCCGGATCCTCCTGCTCCTCCAGCAGCTTTTGCTCGCTCGCCTCTTTGAAACGGTAGAGTGTGCCTGTGATGAAGCGCATGGCGATGTAGTTTTCCCTTGTAAACGCGCTGCCGTAGTAGACCGCGTCGAGGTCGAGCGGCCTCTTTTTCAGATAGAGCCTCGCTTTTGAGCTGAAGGCCTTTATATCCAGATCTTTGTAGGTGATTTCGAGATAGAGCAGCTGCGCCAGCACATCCTGCGGCATCGCATCGCGCAGCTTGCGCACCTTTCGTTTCGCCTCTTCCCACATCTGCCGATTGGCTGCCGCAAGGGTGTCGAGCAGCAGGTATATGGGCCTGTTGTCGTGCGGGGTCTGAAGCCACTTGGAGGCCCCGGCGAAGTTGCCCTGGTAGAAGTAGAGTAGGTATTGGTAGAATTTGTGGCGCGTGTCGGGATTTTCGATCTGTTTCAGATCTTCCTGCACGAACTTCTCTACCTGCGGGACCGTTTTGCCGGTAAACGTCTCACTCATGAGCGAGAATATGGCCGAGAGATAGTTGGAGGAGTCGAGGTGGTAGCTTCTGAGGAAGTGTTCGTTCGCTTTCGTGAAGTTTCCGAGCTGCGCATAGGTGAGGCCGAGGTTGTAGTGCAGTATCGAGTGGTTGGGAAAGCTTTCGAGAGCGCTCTTTAAAAGGTCGTTCGCCTTTTGGAGACGGTTCTCTATCGCCGCTTTTATGGCTTTGGAGATTAGAAGGTTGACTCCAGAAATCTTCGAGCTTCTCGACAGATATTTCGAGGCTTCCTCCTCCTCGTCCACATAGATGGAGGCGTTCCCCTTCTTGATGTAGTTTATGGTCTGGTTGGCGTTGAAGACTTTGAAAGGGGCGAATTCGAAGATTAGCCTGAATGCGTCCGGGGCCGTCACCAGCCTCTGTGCGGAGAACCTTTTTTGGGCTGCGTCTATATCGTATACCGAGGGGTGCAGAACGGTTTTTATCGGGTAGAGATCGAGCCCCCTCCCCTTGAAGTCCCTTTTTAGCTCATTCAGAATCTTCGAAGCGTTCTGCGGCCTTTGGTATTTAAGGTCTACGAGAGCGAGAGCCTTCCTGCTCTTTAGGGGGTACTTCGACTCCTCGGCCGCCTTTTTCAGATACTGGGTCGCGAGTGTATAGTCGCCTACTCGGGCGTAGAGCTGCCCGAGAAACAGGAAATCCTGTACGCCGGTGCTTCTCTCAAGCAGATCTATGGAGCTCAGAGGGCGGTCGAAGATCGTGTAGCTCACGGCACCCAGGTGGTCGAGCTCTTTTTTGTAGGCGTCGGATGAGGGGTGCTTTATCGCACTGAGAATTTCGAAAAAGTTCCCCCTGTAGTAGTTGACCACCGCGTACAGGTAGCTGTAGAGAGGCGAATTGAAACTCTCGGGGAGGTAGGCTTCCGCCAGCTGCAGGTAGTACTCGAACCGTTTGGGATCTTTCAGGTGCAGGGCGCAGGCCGCTGCGTTGAGTGCGCTTACGGTTCTGTTTTCACCGTTTTCTATCGCCCTCTTGAAGGAGCGGATAGCCTCTTCGTAGTTGGACTGTTTCATCTGTGCGACGCCGAGGTTGTAGTTGGAAATCGAAGCGCTGTAGGTGGCGATCTGTTCGAAGAGCTCGAGAGCCTCCCTCTTTTCGCCTTTGGCATAGAGGATATTGGCCTTCTTAATCATCCTCTCGAGCTGCGACTGTGCGGCGAGCGGTTTGATCCTTTCGGCGGACTTTATCTTCTGAGCAAGTTCTGAGGCGTTAAGATCTTCACCGCCGTTTGAGGGCTCATCTCTTAAAAAGAGGAGAAGCAGCAGTATCAGAAGGAGCAGTGCACCGCCGAGACCGCCCAGAAGCGCGAAAAGGAGTCTCTTTCTCTTCTTTGAGCGCTCTGCCTGCTCTTTTTGTTCCTCTTCCTCTTGCGAAGATGAAGAGCTCTCCTCAACCTCTTCGTCGAGTATGATCACCTCTTCATCTGCCACGAATCATCTCCTACAGGTAGTCTCTGAGAGCTTCGGGGATCAGGATCGACCCATCCTCTTGCTGGTAGTTTTCCATAATGGCTATAAGCGTTCGCCCTACCGCGAGGCTGGAGCCGTTGAGCGTATTTGCCAGCCGGTTTCTCTTCTCCTCTTTGTAACGTATCTTCGCCCGGCGCGCCTGAAAATCCCTCGTGTTGGATATCGAACTTATCTCTCTATATTTTCCCTGTCCCGGGAGCCACACCTCCAGATCGACGGTTTTGGCGGCGCTGAACCCCATGTCGCCGGCGCAAAGAAGCATCTTTCTGTGGGGGAGCCCCAGAGAGGTCAGCAGATCGGAGGCGCATGAGACCATCTCTTCGAATATTTCGTCACTCTGCGCCCCGGTCGTGATAGAGACGAGCTCCACCTTGTCGAACTGGTGCTGGCGTATCATCCCCCTTGTGTCTCTTCCGGCCGAACCGGCCTCCTTCCTGAAACAGGGGGTGTAGGAGGTGAGCCGAATCGGAAGATCTTCGGCTTTGAGTATCTCGTCTCTGAAGAGGTTGGTCAGCGGAACTTCCGCAGTGGGGATCATATATAGATCCTCCCCCTCTATTTTGAATAGGTCATCGGCGAACTTTGGCAGCTGGCCCGTCCCGAAAAGCGACTCCGAGTTGGCCATGAAGGGTACGCACACCTCCTCGAACCCGCGGCTGCGGTTGAAGTCGAGCATGTAGTTTATCAGGGCTCTTTCGATTCTGGCCCCTTCATACCGGAGTGCGCTGAAACGGCTCTTGGCGATCTTGACGCCCCTTTCGAAATCTATCCAGCCGTTTATCTCCGCCAGCTCCCAGTGCTCTTTGGGAGTGAACGGGAACTCCCTGGGCTCGAGAATACGTTCGAGTTCCAGATTCTCCTCTTCGCTCTCTCCGTCCGGTACATCCGGGTCGGGGATGTTGGGAATCGCGGAGGCGAGTTCGAGCAGGCGCTCTTCAAGGAGCCTGAGCTCCTCGTTCAGTGCGGCGATACGCTCTTTGTTTTCGGCAACCTCTCTTTGCAGCTGCGAGAGGTCTCTCCCCTCCCTCTTGTACTGCCCGAAAAGCCTGCTCATTCTGTTCTGCTCGGCCTGTGCCGCTTCCAGCCTCTTTTGAACGCCCTTCTTCTCTTCGAAGAGCACTTTCAGCCTCTCCAGACTCTTCTCGTCAACTCCGCGCCTCTTAAGCGAGGCGGAGACACTCTCGAAATCTTTTTCAATCTGCCGAAGATCGACCATTTGTTTCCTTGAAGGTTGAGATGGTTTATTGTCGCTTGACCGTTATGGATTAGCCGCTATTTTACTCAAAATCTCTTTACGTTCAGATATCGTCGCTTATATTGTATGCCGCGGCCGATACGATGGATGTAAAGTAGACCGTCCAGATCAAAATGAGGATGAAGAGCGGAAAGAGTAAAAAAGTGACGAGCGTAAAGCCCATAAGGATCGCCGCCGCTAATAGAACCAGCATCCATACGGAGACCAGTTTGAAGTATGCAGCGGTGAAGGATGCTTTCCAGAAAGCCGTGGAGAAGATCATGAATACCGCATTCAGAGCGTCCGTGAAAGAGCGCTGCTGCAGGGCGTAGCCGTAGACAAGGGGCCACACGTAGCCGAAAAAGAGCGACGTGATCAGGATGAAGAGTATGGCGGGTGACGAGGATGCGTAAAGCTGGGCGTAAAGTGCCTCTATCTGCTCGGGCGGCGTATCGACTCCAAGCGGATGCATTACCTGGACAACCGTTTCGAAACCGCCCGAGAGCCAGAAGATAGCGAGTGTAATCAGACCCATGACGATCGAGAAGAGCACAAATCCGACATAGAATCCCGATGCAGGCGCAAGAAACTCGAATACGATCGAACGTTCACTCTCGTCTCTCATACCGTTTCTGAAAGAGTCCGCATCCCCGTAGCGCTTCAGGCGGTCTGCCGCCCAGTACCCCATGGAGTAGAGTATGAGAGACTGTACGACCCCGAAGAGGAATCCGACAAAAGGTAAGATCTGCAGAAGCGAGAGCGCCAGCAGTGCCAGTCCAACGACGGCACTGTTTTTCCAGTTTCCGCCAACGGCAGCCCAGCTGTAGACGATAGCGCTGTTTACCGGGTGTTTCAGAAGGTTTTCGTCAGGATATATCTTCATCTAAAGAGCCTTTTTGTCGATGTTTTTTATGCCGCAAGGCGACTCAGCCGTAGAGCCGTTTGAAGAGCGCCATCCCGGACATCGTCGCTGCGATGCAGAGTGCGGCATTCAGGGTGATGTTGGCCGCAGCCCGCCCCCAAAGTCCGCTCTGAAGCATCGTAACCGTCTCCAGCGAGAAGGTGGAGAATGTCGTCAGGGCCCCGAGCAGTCCGGTTATGACCAGCGCTTTCTGGTGCGGCGCCACGACGTTCTCGAAATATAGAACGGCAAATCCGATTATGAAACTGCCTATTATGTTCACGCTCAGTGTGCCGACAGGAAAGAGCGACGGGGAGAGTTTCTGTACCCATCCGCTTACCAGATAGCGCAGTACGGCACCGACGAATCCTCCGGTTCCGATGGCGAGCAGCAGCGAGATCTGCACTACTTCTTTCCGAATGCGGGATGTTTGTATGATATGACCTCTACATCGCTCAAAGTCACGAGTCCCTCTTCGATCATACCGTTTACGCTCTCCATGAACTCCGAAATCTTCTCCTCCGTCTCTACTATCTCGACGATAAGCGGAAGCTTCTGTTTCAGGACCCATACGTTGAAAGAGTGCAACTGCGAATGGGCCCCTATGCCGGCAACCGCTTTCAT
>JALWMA010000081.1 GCA_027081015.1 Campylobacterales bacterium
GTGTTATGGTTGTAATCAGAAGCTGCGACGGCGATTTTGAGCAGAGATTCGATGAGCTGCTCGGCCGCGGTGCGATGGACATAGAGCAGGTTTCCTCTATCGTAGGCGGTATCATAAAAGAGATCAGAGGCGAAGGTGACGATGCGCTCATAAGGCATATTGAGAGGTTCGACGGCTGGAAGCCTTCCGCGGGAGCCGATCTTCAGGTGGACAGGGCCGATATGAAAAGGGCGTATGACGAACTGGACACAGATTTGAAGAGCGCCCTCCATCTGGCCTATGAGCGCATAAAAGAGTACCACGAAAAGCAGATGCCAAAGAGCTGGATAGATTTCGACGATGCGGGAAACATACTCGGGCAGAAGGTCACTCCGGTAGAGAGGGCCGGGCTCTATATTCCGGGCGGAAAAGCGGCATATCCAAGCTCTCTGCTCATGAACGCGATACCCGCTATCGTCGCCGGCGTGGAGGAGATAGTAGTAACTACGCCCGCCCCCGAGAACAGTATAAACCATCTCCTGCTTGCGGCGGCACATCTTTGCGGCATAAAGAGGATGTTCAAAGTGGGCGGAGCGAGCGCAATTGCGGCGATGGCCTACGGCACACAGAGCGTTCCGAAGGTGGATGTGATAACCGGTCCGGGAAATATCTTCGTCGCCACGGCGAAAAAGATGGTCTACGGTGACGTGAACATAGATATGATAGCGGGTCCGAGCGAGATAGGCATTCTTGCGGACGAGACTGCTATTCCCGAATACCTGGCGATCGATCTTCTCTCCCAGGCGGAGCATGACGAGATGGCCAGCTCGATTCTCATAACTCCATCCGAAGAGCTTGCGAAATCGGTGCGTGAGACTCTCTATATAGAGCTCGGCAAGCTCGAACGTGAGCTGATAGCGCGCAAATCGATAGAGGAGAGGGGTGCGATAATCGTAACACGGAGCATGGAGGAGGCGGTAGAGCTCATGAACCGCATCGCACCGGAGCACCTGGAGGTGGTTACGGCGAATCCTTTCGAACTGCTTCCGAAGATAAAACATGCCGGTGCCATCTTCCTCGGGCCGTTTACGCCGGAGCCGATAGGCGACTATATGGCCGGACCGAACCATACGCTCCCCACGGGCGGAACCGCGAAGTTCTACTCTCCGCTGAGCACGGAAAACTTCATGAAAAAATCGTCTATAATATCTATGAGCGAAGAGGGAATAAACGCCATAGGCAAGGAGTGTGCGCTGCTTGCGAAAACCGAGGGGCTCACCGCTCACGAAAAATCTGTCCGTGTCAGACTCGGGTAGGAGTCGGCGGGCGGTTCAATTTTTAACGCTTGAAGCGGAATCGAGAGGCATGAGATGAAGCAGTGGAGTTTCAACTTTAAGAGCAGGAGCGAGTGGGCCGAATTCGTAAAGACAAACGGGCTGGCGGACAAAAGGCCGCTGCTCATACAGATCAGCTGCATGACCGATGACAAAGGCCTCGACACCGTAAGGGAGAGCATAAAGGAGTATCTTCCGGATGCGGTGGTCGCAGGCGCATCGAGTGTAACGCAGCTCTACGGCGGTGAGCTGATAAAAGAGTCTGTAATCCTCTCGATCACGCACTTTGAAAAGAGTACCCTTTCGCTCTTCGAAATGGAGGTGGACCGGTTCGCCGAAGAGGAGTACGACCTCCTGGCGAATTCGCTGGCCTCCCGGACAAAAGATGATACGAAGGGCATACTGCTTTTTACGAATGCCGTAAAGTTCGATATAGAACAGTTTATAAAGAGCTGTAACAGGTATATGGCCCATATACCGATATTTGGAGGTATAGCCTCCGACTACGAACCCTACGAGAATCTTTTGGTATTTTCGCACAATAGAGTCTTTAAAAAAGAGGGCATCGTAGCCGTTTTGATGCACGGCGAATCTCTGCTGATTAACTGCAACTACTACTTCGACTGGGTTCCGATAGGAAAAGAGTTCAACGTCACAAAAGCCGAAGGCAGGTATCTCTATGAGCTCGACGGCATGGAGTTGGATGAGATTTATACCAAATATTTCGGACCCATGTGCGACAACAGATTTCATAAGATCACGATGGCGCATCCTCTAATTCGTAAATCTGCCGAGTTCGGCTCGGTTGCAAGGACCCTTATAAAAGTTGAGGAGAGCAGACGGCTCTTTACAGGCGAGTTTGAAACCGGTGACAGGGTTCAGATAGGGTTTGGGCACTATAAACGTATGATTAGCCGTTACGAGACTATGCCGGAAATCTACAGGGATCTGCCGGCTAGAGTAGCATGGTACTATATCTGTATGTCGTATGAAAACGGTTATATAGATATTCTCAGACGCTCTGCGGAACTTTTCCGAAATCCAAGCGATATTTTCGGAACTATCACTTTCGGAGAGTTCACCCATAAAAACGGCAGGAATCTATACCACAACTTTACACTCTCCAGAGTCGCTCTTACAGAGAGTGAAGATGCGAGGCTGAAGCTAAAGAGGCTGGAGCCCGAGCTCGACAGCAAAGACGAACTCCTTTCGACCCTCTCTACACTTGTCACTTCGAGTACATACGAGATTGTGGAGCTCAACCGCCATCTTGAAATAGAGGTGGAGAAGAGGACGAAGGAGCTGGCGGACCTGAATGCTTCGCTGGAGCGTCGAATCGCACTGGAGGTAAAGAAGAACAGGGAGAAGGACAAGCTGCTATACCATCAATCCAAACTCGCTTCGATGGGAGAGATGATAAACAATATAGCCCACCAGTGGCGCCAGCCTCTGAATATAATCGCCTTGGTAATGCAGGATCTGTCGCTCAAGGCACGTGTCGGTAACGTCACGAAAGAGGCGATTGTTCGTGCCGAAAAGAAGATACACGATACCCTGAAATATCTGTCTGACACCATCGACGATTTCAGAAAGTATGCCTCAAACGGAATAGATTATGAGCATCCCGGTGCATTTGAGGTGTGCAGAACCGTCAGGGATACCGTGCGGCTCGTCTCGGTGGTGCTCGAAGACGAGAGAATCAGGCTGAGGCTCAAGCTTCCTGAACAGGAGGCTATCGTAAAAGGGAGCGCGAACGACCTGAAACAGGTTCTTCTGAACCTGATATACAACGCGGTAGACGCCCTGAAAGAGGCGAAGGTTGAAGAGCCTGTCATCAAACTCGAAGTGAAATATAACGAGAGTGTAAATATCAGTGTAAGGGACAACGGGGGAGGGATAGACGAAAAGATCATCCACAAGATTTTCGAACCCTACTTCACGACGAAGTATCAGGCGCGCGGGACCGGGTTGGGTCTATATATGTCGAAAATGATCGTCGAAAAGAGGCTGCACGGAAGAATAAGCGCCCGCAACACGAGTCGCGGGGCCTCTTTTTGGGTAGAACTGCCTATACTCAGGGCTTGATGTCGTAGAATGCCTTGAGGGCGCGGATGATCATCGCGTTTTTCGAGATCCTCTCCACTTTGGCATCTGCGTGTACCCTGTCGTAAAGATCCATCGGAAGGGTGATGGAGAATGTCTTTGTCTCTATCTTTTTCCGTTTTGCGATGGTTTTGTTTATGTTTTTCAGAAGGTCTATGATCTTGTTTGAGTCTATAGGCTTCTGAATAAAGCTGTCGACACCGATCTTGATGGCTTCTGAAATCTTGTTCATATCGTTGCTTGCCGAGATGATCACAATGATCTGATCAGGTTTTATTTCGCGGATCTTGCTTGCAAGCTCCAGCCCGTCCATACCCGGCAGAATGATGTCTATAAATACGACATCGGGCCTCTTCTGCTTATATATCTCAAGCGCCTCTTCGCCGCTCGAAGCCGAATCTACCGAGTTGAAGAAGTTTCCGAAAGTAGAGAGCATAAGCTCGTTCGCCTCTTTCTCGTCTTCGACGATCAAGGCGTTGAGTTTTTTGGTTTCGTTGGCGATCTTTACGATATCGTTATCGATCATGGTGTTACTCCTTAATGGTGTTGATTCGTAATTGTAACCGATAAAAACATAAAAGAAAATTAACAGGACAAAATAGGTGAAAAATATTCAAAAACAGAAAAGAATGACAAAAAAGTGACATTTTGCATAAATAATTAAATTTTATTAAACACCGATTGGTTTGGCGATGTAGTAGCGTGAAGATATATGGCGCGGTGGACGAGACTCGAACTCGCGACCCCCGCCGTGACAGGGCGGTATTCTAACCAACTGAACTACCACCGCACCGTATTGTGAAGAGAATGGTGGTCGCTAGTGGACTCGAACCACTGGCATCCACCTTGTAAGGGTGGCGCTCTACCAACTGAGCTAAGCGACCGTTTTGTTCTGGCGACCCCTAGAGGATTTGAACCTCTGTGTCCACCTTGAAAAGATGGCATCCTTGGCCACTAGATGAAGGGGTCATAAGGACCCTTACAGTACCTTTGTGTGACCCGTGTCGGATACGAATCTGAGAAGCGTCAAGAAAATGTCAACTGCTTGACATTTTTAGCTTCGCAAGCCGATTTGGTGTGCAGACCTGCACCCAAAGAGGGCGTAAGAGCGTGAAGCCGTACGCTTTCAACATCCGATCAACAGCGATCTATGGTGACCCGTGTTGGATTCGAACCAACGGCCCATTCCTTAAAAGGGAATTGCTCTACCAGCTGAGCTAACGGGTCCCGCCCTTTACGTTTATCTTGTAAACGTGAGCGAAATTATAGGAAAAAAGATCCATATTGTCAAGAGAAAGAGCTCTCTTTCGGGCCCCTTTTTCAAAAAAGCTCTTCCGATGCTATCTGAAAAAGGAGTTTGTAGGCGTATAGCGCGCTCTGCTCCTGTATATAGTTGCGGTCTCCTTCGAAGTGCAGGGTTTCGATCACGGTATGCGTTTCGCTCTTTGCCCCTACGACGACGGTTCCTACCGGCTTTTGCGGTGTGCCTCCTCCGGGTCCGGCAATGCCGCTTACCGCAAGAGCGTAATCGGCCCCGGCGATCTCCTTCGCGCCTGCGAGCATCTGCTCGACACACTCTCTGCTCACCGCGCCATGCTTTTCGAACACCTCCTTCTCAACGCCGAGCCACCCCGCTTTGAGGGCATTTGAGTAAGTCACGAGGGAGCCTTTGAAGATCGTAGACGATCCGGCCTCCGAAGTGAGCATGGCGGCGATGCGTCCCCCCGTGCAGCTCTCCGCGAAGGTTACGCTCTTTTGCGCATGGGAGAGCCTGTGGATGAGATAGGCGATGATGTTCGTAGACTCGATCACTTTGTCGCCCATCAGCTGCTTTACACTTTTGAGGAAGTTTTCGAGTTTTCCGAATTTTTTCGCGCTGCACTCGACTTTCAGCCACCCGGGCGTCAGGGTGGTGGAGGAGAATTGGACCTCGTAGCTTTTGGCCAGGGGGTCCAGAAGGGCGTCGGCCCCCTCTTCGTCCATGTTGAAGATGTGTATAACCCCCTCTCTCCTCTCCTCTTCGATGAGAAAAAGGGGCATCGTCCTGCCGGGCTCCGCCATCACTACGTTGATGGAGCGGTCACCGTATTTGAGCAGGAAGCTGTTGTCGTCGTAGACGGCGCTTTTGGAGGGGATCAGAATGCTCTCTTTGAGTATCAGGGTATCTTCCGTCATGGTGGCCAGCAGCTTGCTTACGGGGGTAAAAGCCCTCCTGTTCGCGACTATGACAATGTTGCCGCCGCCCGAGATCTGCTCCTGCAGCAGCGCCACAGTATCACTGCTGGTTTCGCATAGCCTCGTGATCTGCTCCAGAAAACCGAGATGCTCCAGTTCACGCTCGACATACTCCATGAAGGGCCCGTTCATGTATAGGTTTTTTCCTATTATTATCAGCCTGTTTCTCATTCTCTCAACTCCTGTAGTTACACCATTATACCAAAGTGGACGCCGCGAATCAGCCCTTTTTAATGGCTCTTTAAATATAATAGGCCAATTTTTATCCGGAGTACCGAATGGATTACAAGTCTACACTAAATCTTCCCAAAACAGCCTTTCCGATGCGCGGAAACCTGCCTCAAAACGAACCTAAACGTTATAGAAAGTGGTTCGGAAACGGGGTTTACGAGAAGATGAAGTCCAACCGCCGGGGCGAGAGACTCTTTACGCTGCACGACGGTCCGCCTTACGCCAACGGCAAGATACACATCGGCCATGCGCTGAACAAGGTACTTAAAGACATAATCGTAAAAGACAACTATTTTCAGGGGTACGCGGTACGGTTCACGCCGGGCTGGGACTGCCACGGCCTCCCCATCGAACAGCAGGTGGAGAAGAAACTGGGCAAGGCGAAGAAGGAGCGTCTTCCGAAGACGAAGATCCGTGAACTCTGCCGGCAGCATGCGGCCAAATTCGTGGAGGTGCAGAAGGAGGGCTTCAAAGCGCTCGGGGTGATAGCCGACTGGGAGAGGCCCTATGTGACGATGGATTTCCGCTTCGAGGCCGACATCTACAGAACGTTATGCAGGGTGGCCTCCAAAGGGCTGCTCGTAGAGAGGAACAAGCCGGTCTACTGGAGCTGGGCCGAACGAACCGCGCTGGCGGAGGCCGAAGTGGAGTATGAAGAGAGAGAGGACTTCTCCGTCTATGTAGCTTTCGAGCTCTCCGACAAGGCGAAGCAGAGACTGGGACACCCCGAAGCGGCCGCCATAGTAATCTGGACAACTACCCCCTGGACACTGCCGGCCAACGTGGGCATCAGCCTCAACCCCGAAGAGATGTATGTTTTGACCAAAGAGGGCTATATCGTAGCCGAAAAGCTCTTCGACGATCTTCGGGAGAGCGGGGTAGTGGAGGGGCCGATAGAGATGCGCATACCGGCAAGAGATCTCGAAGGCGAGAATGCCATAAACCCGCTAAACGGCAGACCTTCGCGCATAGTGCTCGGCGAACATGTCCTTATGGAGAACGGAACGGGTGCCGTACATACGGCTCCCGGGCACGGAGAGGACGACTACAGGGTCGGACTGAAGTACGGCCTCGATGTGGTGATGCCCGTCGACGAAGAGGGGAGGTTCGACGAAACCGTAGTGAGGCTGAATCTTCTGCCCAACGCCGAAGAGTTCGTGGGAAAACATATCTTCGAGGCGAACGAAGAGATCTTGAAGCTTCTGGGAAAGGCTCTTTTGAAGGTAGAGAGGTTCACACACTCCTACCCGCATTGCTGGCGAAGCCATACGCCCCTTATTTTCCGTGCCACGAAACAGTGGTTTATCAGCATCGACGGCAAGCCGGAGGGCGAGCGGAAGAGCCTTCGCGAAATCGCACTTGAAGAGATAGAAAAGACCGAATTCTACCCGGAGTGGGGCCGAAACCGGCTGAACTCCATGGTAGAGGGGCGCCCCGACTGGTGTATAAGCAGGCAGCGTGACTGGGGTGTTCCGATAGCCTTTTTTCGCGACAAAAAGAGCGGGAAGGTGATCCTCGACGAGAAGGTTCTGAACTTCGTCGCGATGATTTTCGAGATGAAGGGGTGCGACGCCTGGTACGAGATGAGCGTCGAAGAGCTGCTCTACCCGGGCAGCGGGTACGATCCGAACGATCTGGAAAAGGTGATGGACATTCTGGATGTCTGGTTCGACAGCGGCTCCACGTGGAATGCGGTGCTAAAATCGAGAAACTACGATGCCGGGGAGTTTCCGGCCGACCTCTATCTCGAGGGGAGCGACCAGCACAGGGGGTGGTTCCAGAGCTCCCTGCTCCTCGGCTGCGCGGTGGAGCATAGAGCCCCCTACAAGGCGATCCTCACGCACGGCTTCACGGTGGACGAAAAGGGCGAAAAGATGTCCAAGTCCAAAGGAAACGTCGTCGCTCCCGACGAGGTGGCGAAACGCTACGGCAGTGAAATCCTGCGCCTTTGGGTGGCGATGAGCGAATATAAAAGCGATCTCAAGATAAGCGACGCCATCTTGAAACAGGTGGCCGAAAACTACAGAAAAATCCGCAATACGTTCCGCTTTCTGCTGGCCAACGTGGATGATCTCGAGACTCTCGCGGAGCCGAGTCGGATGGGCGAGCTGGACCGCTGGATAGTCAAAAAGGCGGCCGAGGTCTTCGACTCTATGAGAGAGTCGTTCGACGCTTACGACTATTCGAAGGGCTTTCATACGCTCAACAACTTCCTGACCAACGAGTTGAGCGGAATCTACCTCGACATCACCAAAGACCGCCTCTACTGCGAAGAGAAGAACAGCCCGATTAGAAGGAGCAGTCAGAGCGCGATGGCTATGATAACGCGTGCGCTCATACCGCTTGTAGCCCCCGTGCTCACATATACATGCGACGAGCTGCTCGAATACGCCCCGCCCGTTATAAAGGGGGATGCGGAGGATCTCTTCGATCTTCGCTACGATCCGCTGCAAAAACCGGAAAGCGGCCTGGACGAGGAGTATATGACGGCCGCGAGGGAGGCCTTTTTCGAAATAGTCGATCGCCTGAAAAAAGAGGGTGTCATAAAGCAGACGCTGGAGCTCGGTATCGCCGTAAGGAGCGAAAAACTCGACATTTTGAGCGCCAAAGATGCCGAAGACTGGTTCGTGGTCAGTGAAATCGGGGAAGAGGCCGCCGCTGATGTGCTCGGCGAGTTCGAGATAGAGGGCGACAGATTTATGATTGTCAGGGCGTCGGGCCACAAATGCCCCCGCTGCTGGCGCTATGCCGCAGAGAAAGAGGAGGGGCTCTGCGAAAGGTGCGCCGAGGTTTTGAATGTTTGATCTTAGCAAGCCGGTCACCTGGCCTGTAATAGTCGAGACGGTAGGGGCGATAGCGGTGGCGGTAGCGCTGGGCATAGCCCTTTTGAAGATGAAGAAAAGGAGAGAAGGTTGATAACGCTTAAAGAGGCTCTGAAGCTTCCAAAAGAGGAGATGGCCGCGCTGCGTGAAGATATAAGGCGCAGGGCGGAAGAGAGGTCGGAGCTGAACGCCTATATCGCGTTCGACGAGGCCGGCGAGGGCGTCCCCCTGCTAATAAAAGACAACATACAGGTAAAAGGGTGGAACGTCACCTCGGCGAGCGCGATTCTACAGGGGTATGTGGCGCCGTACAACGCTACGGTGATCGAGAAGATCGAAGCGGCCGGGCTCTCTCCGTTCGGGCGTGCCAACATGGACGAGTTCGCGATGGGAAGCTCGACCGAGAGCAGCTTCTACGGAAAGACCCTGAACCCGCACGACCCGGAGCGTGTTCCGGGAGGCTCTTCGGGCGGATCGGCAGCTGCGGTCGGCGCAGGTGTGGCCATAGCGGCCCTGGGAAGCGACACCGGAGGCTCCATAAGACAGCCGGCCGCCTTTTGCGGCATAGTGGGGATGAAGCCGACCTACGGACGCGTAAGCAGATGGGGGCTGGCAGCCTACAGCTCGAGCCTCGACCAGATAGGGCCGATGACCCGGAATGTGGAAGATGCCGCCATTTTGTACGACATAATAAGCGGTCACGACAGCCGCGACAGCACGAGTGCCGATATGGAGTACACTCCGGTTGCTCTAAATCTGAATGCTGACAGAAAGCTGACCGTCGCGGTGATAGAGAACTACATAAAAGATGCCTCCAAAGAGGTGCAGTCGGCCTACGAGACCGCTATAAAGGCGCTCGAAGAGGCGGGCCACAGAGTCGTACGCAAAGAGATGATGGGTGCGAAATATGACATAGCCGCCTACTACATCATCGCCACGGCGGAGGCGAGCGCCAACCTTAGCCGCTACGACGGGATCAGGTACGGAAACCGTGCCGAAGGTGCAGAGAACCTCAAAGAGCTCTACCTGAAAACCAGGAGCGAAGGGTTCGGCGAAGAGGTCAAGCGAAGGATCCTGCTCGGAAGTTTTGTTCTCTCTTCGGGATACTACGATGCCTACTACCTGAAAGCGCAGAGGGTGCGCCACCTGATAAAGGATGAGTTCGAAGAGGTGTTCAAAGATGCCGACCTGATACTCTCCCCTGTAGCCCCGACTACCGCATTCAGGTTCGGGGAGATGGCCGACCCGCTTCAGATGTACCTGAGCGACGTCTACACGGTCGGAGTGAACCTTGCCGGGCTGCCGGCGATAAGCCTGCCGGTTCAAAAGAGTGACGAAGGCCTTCCGGTGGGTCTTCAGCTTATCGGTAAACATTTTGACGAGCAGACGGTGTTCGACGGGGCGCTTAGCCTCGAGAGAGCCGTAGCGTATGAAAAATAACGAAGGAGAGACCTTATGAGAATCAGAAAGCGCGCCCTGACGTTCGAAGATGTACTGCTTGTTCCGAAGCACTCGACAGTCCTGCCCAAAGAGGTCGATATATCTACGAAGATCACAAGGAACATCCGCCTGAACATCCCGATAGTCTCCGCGGCGATGGATACCGTTACGGAGTTTCGTGCGGCTATCGCGATGGCGAGGCTGGGCGGAATAGGGATCATTCACAAGAATATGGATACCGAAACGCAGGTGAAGCAGATAAAGAAGGTCAAAAAGAGCGAGTCTGGTATCATCATCGACCCGGTCTTCATGCACCCGGGCCAGACGCTTGGCGAGGCGGAAGCGATCATGCACGAATACAGAATCTCCGGTGTCCCGATAGTGGATGAGAACATGAAGCTGCTCGGTATACTCACCAACCGGGACATGAGGTTCGAGACCGACATGGGCAAAAGGGTCGAAGAGGTTATGACGAAAATGCCCCTGATTACGGCAAAAAAGGGTATCTCCCTCGACGAAGCGGCCGACATCATGCACAAAAACAAGATCGAGAAGCTGCCGCTCATAGATGAAAACGGAATTTTGCAGGGGCTCGTCACGATCAAAGATATAAAGAAGAGAAAAGAGTACCCCAACGCTTGCAAGGATGAGTTCGGCAGGCTGCGGGTAGGTGCCGCCATAGGTGTGGGGCAGATAGAGAGGGCGCGTGCGCTTGCGGAAGCGGGAGCGGACGTTCTGGTTCTCGACTCGGCGCACGGCCACTCCCAGGGGATCATCGATACCCTTAAAGCTCTAAAAAGCGAACTCGATGTGGATATAGTCGCCGGAAACATCGCCACCAGCGAAGCCGCGGAGGATCTGATAAAAGCCGGGGCGGATGCGATAAAAGTGGGAATAGGCCCCGGGTCGATATGTACCACGCGAATCGTCGCCGGTGTAGGGGTGCCGCAGATCAGTGCGATAGACGAGTGTGCGCAGGTGGGGCACAAATACGGCGTACCGGTTATCGCCGACGGCGGCATCAAATACTCCGGCGACGTGGCGAAGGCCCTTGCCGTAGGCGCAAGCTGCATTATGGCCGGTTCAATCCTCGCCGGTACCGAAGAGAGCCCCGGAGAGACGATCATGTACCAGGGGCGTCAATACAAGAGCTACAGGGGAATGGGAAGCATAGGCGCCATGACCAAAGGGAGCACCGACCGCTATTTCCAGGAGGGAACCGCGGCCGACAAACTGGTTCCTGAAGGTATAGAGGGGCGCGTTCCGTACAGAGGGCGCATCGCGGACGTGATTCACCAGCTTACAGGGGGGCTGAGGTCGTCGATGGGATACTGCGGAAGTGAAAATATCGAGAGGTTCTGGGAGAGGGCCGAGTTTGTGGAGATCACCAGCGCGGGGCTTAAAGAGAGCCATGTCCACGACGTCATGATAACCAAAGAGGCACCCAACTACCATATCTGACGATTTAGTCGGATGATCGTGAAAGAGAGGGCGGAACCGTTTGAAAATTGATACACGTAAAGAGCTCTTTACGAACGCTCTCTATCTCGAGAGCGGAAGGATTCTCGAGCCGTACGAACTGGTATATGAAACCTACGGAGAGCTGAACGAAGAGAAGAGCAACGCCGTACTCATCACACACGCCCTAAGCGGCAGCCACCATGCGGCAGGTCTTTACGAAGGCGACAGGAAACCGGGCTGGTGGGACGCCCTGATCGGGGACGGCAAGGCGGTCGATACCGAGAAGTTTTTCGTGATATGCGTAAACGTTATCGGGAGCTGCTACGGTTCGACCGGCCCCATGTCCAGAATCTACCCGGGCGAAGAGCGCTACCGCCTCCGTTTTCCGGTAGTCACGGTAAAGGATATGGTGAAGGCGCAGAGAATTCTGCTCAGCCGAATGGGAATCGACCGTCTTCATGCGGTGATAGGGGGCTCTATGGGAGGAATGCAGGCCCTTAGGTTCGCCGTGGAGTACCCGGGGCTTGCAAAACATACGATAGTGATGGCGGCGACTCATGCCACGCGCCCCTGGGCCATAGCCTTCAACAAGGTGGTGCAGGAAGCGATAATAAAAGACCCGAGATTCAAAAACGGCAACTACGACCCCAAAGATTTCGAGGAGGATGGGTTTACAGGTCTGGCGGTAGGGCGTATGGCCGGGCACATAAGCTACCTGAGCCCGGAGTCGATGGATCGCAAGTTCGGCCGAAGCTATGTGGAGACCGACGGGCTTTTCGAGCTCTTCGGAAAGTTTCAGGTAGAGCGCTATCTGGAGTACAACGGGTACGGATTCAGCAAATGGTTCGACCCCCTCAGCTACCTCTATATCACGAAGGCGATAAACATATTCGACATATCGAGGGGTTACGATACGCTCGACGAGGCGCTGGGAAGGATAAGGACCGATCTTCATCTCATCTCTTTCAGAAGGGATCTTCTCTTCATGCCCGAAGAGATGAAGGAGATAAAGATAGTGATGGATGCGCAGGGGCAGAGCGGGTTCGTCAGCTACTACGAAGTAGACAGCGACTACGGCCACGACGCCTTTTTGGTCGAGGTCGACAAATTCTCGGACTATGTGGCCGATGTCTTGAAATAGAATCTATCAAAAAGGGGTATTGTGGCTGAAGAAAAAGAGGCTGATTTCGAAGAGAAGATCGAAGCGGCGAAGAGGATAATGGAGAGGTTGATGGATCCTGAAATTCCTCTTGAAGAGAGTGTAAGGCTCTATAAAGAGGGCATGAAGCTTCTTAAAGAGGCGGGCAGGATACTGGAGGAGGCTAAGCTCGAGGTGGAGACGATAGAGAAGAGCGATATAGAGAGCGGAGAGGCGGAATGATCCGTATAGCCGCGCTTCAGATGCCGACACAGGGGATGAGCCCGAACGCGCTTGACTACTACTTCAAAGCGGCCGGGGCCAAAGAGGCTGAGATAATACTGCTCGGTGAATATGTGCTGAACCACTTCTTCAAAGAGCTTGAAAAGATGCCGCCAAATATGATAAAAGACCAGAGCGACCACCACCTAGCGATGGTGAAAGAGCTCAGCAGAAAATACGATATTGTCGTAGTCGCTCCGCTGGTGCAGGTCAAGGGCGGCAGATGCTACAAAACGGTCGTGAAGGCGACACCCAAAAGTACACATACGTACCGCCAGCAGATTCTCATGGATTACGGCCACTGGGACGAAGCCGCGTTTTTCGCCAACGAGAAAAAGGGGCTCGAAGATCCGCTCGTCTTTACCCACAAGGGTATCCGTTTCGGGGTGATAGGCGGCTTCGAGCTCCACTTCAACCACTTCTTCGACCGCCTCAACGCGAGAGATGTGGACGTGCTGCTGCTGCCGACCTCTTCGACATTCGAATCTCACAACAGATGGAGAGAGATTCTCAAAACCCGGGCATTTTTGCACAACATATACATACTTAGAGCCAACCGGGTCGGAGACTACACCGACAGAGA